>JAEWJG010000123.1 GCA_023386675.1 Actinomycetes bacterium | reverse complement strand
GTGCTGGTCTTCGCCTCGACGCTGTCGAGCTTGTCCTGGGTGGCGCGGAGCTCACGCAGCGCTTCGATCAGCTCGAGGATCGCCGCGGCACCCTTCACGTGCCGCGGGTCGACGCCGACCGCGGTGGCGCGGCGCTCCAGCTCCGCTTCGGCCCGCTTCCGGACCTGGCGCACGATGCCAGGCATCTTCCGGTCCAGCAGATGCTCGCGGGCGTCGGCCGCGATCCGCGGGTTGTCCTCTTTGCCGAGCCGGACGAGGTCTGTCACGCCGGCTTCGGCGAGCCGCACCAGCGCGTTGTCGACCGCTACATGGGTCTGGCTGACCAGCAGAATCCGTGCGTCTGGCTTGCGCTTGAGTTCCTGCTGCACGAGTTCGGTGATGAACCGGGTCTTGCCGGTTCCCGGCGGTCCCTTCAGCAGGAAGAAGTCGGGACTTCCCATCGCCGTCGCGACCGCGGTCTTTTTGTCATCGTCGAGGTCCGAGTCCGACCACAATGCGATCGCGCGAACGATCGGAGTGGCGATCCGAGTTGGGTCGAGCAGCAGCCTGCGCAGCTGCGGCCGGACCGAGATACTGGCCCGGACGTTGACGACCGCTTCACGCTGCCGCCGTAACGCCTCCGCCGTCGGGCCGATGTTCCGCACGAGTTCACCGGCGGCGGGCAGCCCTTTGACCTTCCTCGGGTAGGCGAGCGTGATGGTCGTGTCGTCCTGCTCGATTACGACGCCCGGCCCGCCCGCGGGCCGGGCGGCGGGTCCGCGGCAGATCCGTTCCTTCCCCACGATGTCCGTATCGCTGGCAGCCTTCAGGGAAAACTTGACCCGTCGGCCGTCGACGTCGATCGACGTGTAGGCCAGCGGCGGCTCCCGCTCGATTTCCAGCGCTTCCTTCGCGTCGAGTAGGTCGATCCACGTGTCGAACATGCGGTTCTCGGCCTGACGATGCTGCTCGTCGTCGCGGCGGAGGTAGTGATCGTCGAGGCTGGCGAGGACCAGGTTCTTGGCCTGCAGCGCTGCCTCGGGTGGCTGCGGGCGTGACGTCCATGCGACCTGGTCGCTGACCGGCCAGCCCTTACGCCGCAGACTCTCCAGGACTGATTCGGACGACTCGTTGGCCCTCGTCAGGGTCAGCTCGGGCCGGCCGGGTAGCACCGCGAGCCGCAACCGGCGATCCCGGCCGACGAGTTCCAGGGTGTCGGCGGACTCGTTCCCGTTGGGGTCGACGTACCGCAGCAGATGAGCGCCCTGCGCCAGCTCATTCGTCAGCGCGCGTTCGATCGCGTCGGGGTCGCGGTCCATCGGCGGTGCAGCAAGGCGCCGCGCCGCCTCCTCGGTGACCCGCAGCTGCACCCGCTGGACGTAGTCGGAGAACCTTCGCCGCCGGGCGGACTGGATCTCACGCAGCCGACTGCGCAGCACGATCGCGCTCTGCGGCCGAGCCTGCGGGTCCCCGCTGAGGCACTGCCGGAGCAACCGCTCCACATCCGGGTGCACGTTGATGTCGTCCAGCGCGGTCGGGATGTCCGGGTAGTCGTCGAACGGGCCGCTCGTCAGGCACCGCAACGCGGTCGCGGCGAAACCCCACACATCCCGGCTCGCGCTGGCCATCCCCTGCAGATCCGGCGGCGCATACGGGCGGGAGAAGTGCTCGACCAGCGTCAGCCCCGAGGCCATCTGCGAGCGGATCTTGCTGATGCCGAAGTCGGCGAGCTTCGGGCTGCCGTCCTCAGCGATCAAAACGTTCGCGGGCTTGACGTCGCGGTGCACGACGTCACGCTCATGTGCGTGAGCCAGCGCATCGACCAGGGGAATGCCCCATTGGTCGGTGAAGTCGTCCCAGCCCAGATCTTCGACGTCCGCCAGCTCCTGCGACAGGTTTTTCTCGAACCAGGGCATCGCCAGGTAGAAGGCGTCCTGCTCCTCGTCCTCGCCAGCGTCGCGCATTGACACGATGTTTGGGTGGTCTAGCCGCTGGAGGGCATCGATCTCACGCAGGAAGAAGGCGCGCTGCGTCTCGTCCGCGTGGTGCCGGGAGATCAGCTTGAGGGCCACCTGTGCGCCATTGTCGTGCCCGTCCATCGCCTTGACGATCTTGCCCTGACCGCCGACGCGCTCGTCGTCCGTATTCACGAGGTACCGGTTCGCCACCAGGCGCAACGTTGAGCCTCCTTCTCGCGTGATCGCAGCGTATCGCAGCGCACGCCCCGAACGACCGAACGGGCGTTCGAAGCGCGCCTTTGTGTCGGAAGCTCCCACGACGCGGTCGGTGTACCGACTGCCCGTCGGCCCGGGGTGGCGCGCGTAGGAGGTGCAGCAGCTTCTGGCGTCGGCGCGAGCCGCCTCCTCCAGCCCGCCGCCGCAAGCGACTGGGCGCCGTCACCGACAGCAGCCTGGCTCGTTGTAGTGCGGCAATGTAAGCGAGGGAGCCCATAGAGAGGACGACCGTGGGAGAAGACAAGTCCACCACGCCGCAGGATGCGGTGGTCGTGAGGCTCACTGTGCCGCTGCGGGACACATCCATCGTTGATGACAACGGATACCTCTTCTCCGGCCGCATGGACATCACGCCGAACGTCGTCCTTGCCACCCTGGATGACCAAGAGTCGGCCAGGCTGGAGCGGGCGCTCGGCGGTTCGTACCGCTGCCGATTGGAAGTCCACGACTATCCACTGATCGTCAACGACGACACGTGGCTGGACATGAAGCCAGTCGAGCTGGTACGGCGCCACCTCGCACTTCTGTCATGTGCGGTTCGTGTCGCTCCGCGATGGGACACCGTTGTTGCAGACGTGCACAACGGCTCGCACTGGCAGCGGATTGCGTACTTCGACCGAGCCCACGGAGGGTCGCCGCGGCGAGGGGCTCTGCTGCCCGCGGACAGGCTCCGAACGTGGTCAACCCTGCTGCAGCGCTGGCCATCGAACTCGGCTGAACAGGTCGATTTGGCGCTCGCCTACTACGTAGATTCGATCGGCGACTTCCGGTACGACAACGCGAAATCGCTGCTGTCGGCCTCGACGGCATTGGAAACTCTCATAGCCGGCGACCTGAAGGAAGCGATCGCCCGGGCGATCAGCCAGCGGGGTACATTCCTGGTCGCCCAGGGCGCCGACGCATTGGCCTTGGGCAGACGGTTCAAACGGTGGTATAAGGCCCGATCCGAGCTCACCCACGCCGGCAAGTCGCCCGCGCTGGGGACCCTGGTCGAGCTCCACCGCTATCTGATGCGGGCTATCCCCTCCATGGCCGCCATGGTGTCGGCCATCGGCAACTTCCAGCAAGCTAGAGAGGCGCTCGACGACGCTGTGTTCGTCCGCCATTCGGAACTTGAGGCTCTCTTCACCAGTGCAGACCCATGGTGGGCCTACGTGCCCATCGCCACGATGCTGGACGGCGACA
>JAEWJG010000151.1 GCA_023386675.1 Actinomycetes bacterium | reverse complement strand
CTCCGGATGCGTCTGAGCGCACATTCGGCACGAATGCGCGCGCAGGGAGGGGCGGTCGGTGTGTCATCATCGTGCACTGTGACCGTGACTCCGCGGGCCGTGGTCGTCGCGGTCAACCCGATGGCCTCCTTCGGCCACCGCCGTGAGGTCGGCCCGCGCGTGGTGGAGCGGCTGCGCGCGGCCGGTCACCGGGTGGTCGCGATGGACGAGGCGAACATCGAGCTCCTGCGGCGGGAGACCGCCAAGGCCATCCAGGACGGCACGGATGCGCTCGTCGTGGTCGGCGGCGACGGCATGGCGAACCTGGGCATCGACCTCGTGGCCGAGACCGGCCTGCCCCTCGGCATCGTTCCGAGCGGCACGGGCAACGACCTCGCCGACGGCCTGGGCATCCCGGTGCACGACACCGAGGCCGCGATCGACCTCCTCCTGGCCGCTCTGCAGCGAGAACCCCGCACCATCGACGCCGGCTCGATCCGCCACGGCGAGCTGACCACCTGGTTCGGCTGCGTCGTCTCCGCGGGCTTCGACGCGACGGTGAACGAGCGCGCCAACCTCATGACGCGCCCGCGCGGGCGCAGCCGCTACGTCGTCGCCCTGATCCGCGAGCTCGCGACGCTGAAGGCGCGCCCGTACCGCATCCACGCCGACGGCCGGCTGATCGAGGTGGACGCCATGCTCGTCTCGGTCGCCAACAACCGTTCCCTCGGCGGCGGCATGCGCATCGCCCCCGACGCGGACCTCGCCGACGGGATGCTCGACCTGTTCATCGTCGAGCGGATGTCGCCCCTCCGCTTCCTGCGGATGTTCCCGAAGGTGTTCCGCGGCGAGCACACCGGCCTCCCCGAGGTCTCACTGCTCCGCGTCGCCGCGGTCCGCATCGAGGCGGAGGACATCGTCGCCTACGCCGACGGCGAGCGCATCGGCCCCCTCCCGATCGACGTCGCGGTCGCGCCGGGCGCCCTCCGGGTCCTCGCCTGAACCGTCGGGTGCGATCACCGCGCGACGCGCCCGGGACGCCTCCCTCGTTTTGGCACCGGCATCCCATCTGTGGCATGATCTTCTAGTTGCCAGACGGCCCCATCGTCTAGCGGCCTAGGACGTCGCCCTCTCACGGCGGTAACGCGGGTTCAAATCCCGCTGGGGTCACCAACAGCCCGCTCCCCTTGATTTATAAGGGAAGCGGGCTTTTTTCTTACCCTACCGCGGGCGACGAAAAGCGCGTCTGTGGCAACACTTTGGCAACATTCGATTTCATAGCAGCGTCATCTAGAGCGATCGCAACAGCGTCCAGGTCATCGTCGAAGAGATCGGCGTAAACATCGAGGGTGATGCTGGCCGACGCGTGACCGAGCATTCCCTGCACAGCTTTGACGTTGGCGCCGGCGGAGACGGCAAGGCTCGCTGCCGTATGCCGCAGCTCATGAGGCGTCAGCGACTCGAGCCCGATCGCAGCCGCCGCGGGGTTGAACCAGCCGTTCCGGAAGGTGTGATTCCGAAGCCAGATCTTCGTTCGACTGCCATAGAACACCGGATCGTCTCCGCTTCGTGCTCTCGTCTGGGATCTGAGGGCATCGACTAGGAATGCGGGGATGGGGATCGAGCGGTGCTCGTAGTCCTTGGGTGGCTCGATCCGCTGGTAGCCCTTGTCGGCGACGACCGTTTGCTGGATCGTAAGTCGCTTCCGCGCGAAGTCGATGTCTCGCACTCGAAGTCCGGCGAGTTCGCCCCAGCGCAGCCCGCAGTAGGCGAGTGTGAGGACGAGAATGTCGTAGCCGTACTCTGAGCCCTTGGAGCGTTCCCCGACGGCCTGAGCGAGCGCAGCGACCTGATCGTGGGTGAGGTACCGCTTCATGGCCCGTACGCGCTTCGGGAGCTTGAGCTTCACTGCCGGGTTGGCTGGAAGCCGTCCGTCGTCCACAGCGAGCTGCAGAGCCCCGCTAAGCACGTTGACAACTTTTCGGATCGTCTCGGGGGAGCCGGGCAATCCGGCAGCCCACTCCTGGACGCGAAGCCGAGTCAGATTGCCGATCGGAATGCGTCCCAGTTCCGGATCGATGTAGTTGGCGATTATGCCTTCGTCACGGGTTCGCGTTGTCGCTCGAAGGTCGGGCCTTGTCGCGAGCCATCGGCTCATCCAACTCCCAACGGTTGTCCGGCTCTTGGCGGGATCGACGTAGCGCCCGGTGGCCTTATCCACCTCGACCGACGCTAAGAAGATCTGGGCATCAAACTTGGTCCGAAATCCGCGTTTCGACGTTTGCAGGTGGTCGGGTCGTCTGTAGAGCACCCGATACCGCCGACCCTTGGTTGTCTCGTACGCCTCGATGCTTCCCATGGCACACCCCGTGCATAGATTGCACCGACCCACCGACACCGGGTCGACAGACCACCCGTGCGGGGTGAGCCGCTTGAATTGGGATCCGCCCGTGGCGATCGCTAGAGATCGTTGAGCTCGCGCCGTTGAGCCCGCGCGGCCTGGGGCCGCCCACGACGTGGCGCTCCAAGACGATGTTGCTGGTGACGCCGGCCGCTGTGATGGATCGTGTGCGAACGGTCCCCCAGTACACAGACCCTGTTCTGGGGGCGGGGCCTTCATTCGGCGATAGCTTCGTCTACGGAATACTGATCGCGTGTCGCCCTCGCGCTATCCATGGAAAGAAGCCTTGATCATCCGCAGCGAACGGGGATCCTGGTTCCTCCTTTTCACGATGCTCGCCTGCAGCGTCGGACTGGTTCTGCTCGCTGTGACGGATCCCGGGCAGCACTGGGGGTGGACCTACTGGGCCGGAGTTGCGTGGATGCTGATCGTCGCTGCCTACGGCGGGTTTTGCGTCGTGTGGCATCGGCGCCGCCGTCGCAACTCCTGACGACCGCTTCTCATCAGACTCGGGACGGCTTGGCCACCGTCCGTAAGTCGATACTCCCGTGCATAACTCGACTCGGCGCATGTCGGGTCGTGGGTCGGCGGGGCCGATGTACGCAAGAACCGCAGGTTGGACTCAACGTGATCGGGGCTCAACTGCGAAGCTAGACGGCGGTGGCCTCAGCCCAGTTCCCCCGATTTGGCACGCAACCTGGTTTACGCGCGACCCCTGTTATTCACGGCGCTGCCGAAGGCAGCCACTTAAAGTGCCTACGTGCATTGCCTCTTTTGGGTTTTGTTCGCTCGGCTCGCTTTACTCCCTTTTGCCTTCTGGTCTCTCGTCTCTCGTTTCTCGTTTCTTCTCTGCCTTCGGTTCTAGGTTCTGGTCTCTTCTGGTCTCTTCGTTGTTGTTTGTCGATCGTCCCTCGGTTGTGTCCTTGTGTTCGAACCTTCGAC
>JAEWJG010000093.1 GCA_023386675.1 Actinomycetes bacterium | reverse complement strand
CGCCGGTGTCGATCGTCGGCTGCGGGATCGGGGCGAAGAAGGGAGAGTGGTTCGTCGGGATGTCCGTGTCCACGGTCCCGGCGGCCATCGCCGCGAACACCGTCTCCGGGTCCGCGCCGCCGAGCATCCAGTAGACCAGCGGCGCGCCGGCGGCCGTCGCCAGGTTGCCCACGTCCTCGCTCCCCGACAGGGCACCGGGCTCCAGCACCTTGTCCTCGCCGAACTCGGCGGCGAAGGCGGCGTTCACGCGCGCGGTCGCATCCGGCTCGTTGACGGTCACCGGGTAGCGCTCGCCCCACTCCATGTCCGGTGCCTTCGGCGCCCCGGACGCCTCAGACTCCGCACGGATGATGCGATGCACGCCGTCGAGGACCCGCTGCCGCACCTCCTCGTTGAAGCTGCGGACGCTGATGCCGAGCGTCGCCTCTGCGGCGATGATGTTGTTCTTCGTGCCCGCGTGCAGGCTGCCGACCGTGACGACGGCGGTGTCGTGCGGCGCGATCTCGCGCGAGACAACGGTCTGCAGCCGCATCACCGTCGCGGCCGCCATGACGACCGGGTCGATGGTCGTCTCGGGGCGCGAGCCGTGGCCGCCGCGTCCGTGCAGCGTGACCTCCATGGTGTCCACCGCGGCCATCGCGGCGCCGGAGTGCGCGCCCACCATGCCGGCCGGGGCCGGCAGCACGTGCTGGCCGAGCACCACATCCGGGACAGGGATCTTCTCGTACAGCCCGTCCTCGACCATGACCTGCGCGCCGCCCCCGTGCTCCTCGGCGGGCTGGAACAGCGCGACCAGCGTGCCCGACCACTCCGACCGCGAGCCGGCCAGCGACTCGACCGCGCCCAGCAGGCAGGTGATGTGGATGTCGTGGCCGCACGCGTGCATCAGCGGAACCGTGTTGCCGGCCGCGTCCGTCACCGTCTCGGTGGAGGCCCACGCCAGTCCGGTCTGCTCGCGCACGGGGAGCGCATCCATGTCGGCCCGCAGCAGCACCGTCGGGCCGTCGCCGTTGCGGAGGACGCCGACCACGCCGGTCGTGGCGATGCCGGTGTGCACCTCGAGGCCGAGCTGCGTCAGGTGGTCGGCGACGATGCCGGCGGTGCGGTGCTCGGTGAAGGCGAGCTCGGGGTGGGCGTGCAGGTCGCGGTAGAGCGCTTCGAGATCCATGGCGCCAGCCTACGACCGGGTCGTCAGCGCTCCCGTGGAGCCGCGGTCGTGTTGCCCTGGTGGAAGACGCTCGTGAAGGTGGACGGATGCGGCTCACCGCCCGCGAGCATCTCGACCACGGCGCGGCCGGCCGCGCGGCCCTTGTCGACGGCGGGCTGCACGAGTGTCGTGAGGTCGTAGGGCCAGAGCCCGTCGACGCGGACGCCGTCGAAGCCGACCACGCTCACGTCGCCGGGAATCGTCAGCCCGAGCTCCTCGGCGGCGCGGATGACGCCCGCGGCCAGCAGGTCGCTCTGCGCGATGATCGCGGTCGGGCGCCGGGCGGGATCGGCGAGCAGCGCGCGGCCGGCGGCGCGGCCCTCCTCGACGAAGGACCCGCGGGTCACCCAGCCGCCCGCGTCCGGGAAGACGTCGCGCGCACCGGTGAGGCGCTCGAGCGCGGTGGTGGAGCTGGCGGCGGCCATCCGCTCGCGCGTCAGGGCGCCGCGGGCGCGGTCGCGGGTGAGCGACAGGGTGACGACGGCGACGTCGCGATGGCCGAGGTCGTAGAGGTGCTGCGCGGCGATGCGCGTCGCCTCGCGGTTGTCCTGTCCGATGGTCGGGACGCCGTCGGCGGGGTCGCCTTCGATGGCGACGAGCGGGATGCCGCGCTGGCGGAGGGTGGCGACCGACTCGTCCAGCCGGGGGCTGCAGCCGACGAGGACCACCGCGTCCATCGGCGCGTCCTCGATGCGCTGGGCGGCCTCGCCCGCGTCGGTGAGGATGAGGAGGCCCGCGTCGATGGCGCCGATCTCCTCCGTGATGCCGTCGAGCAGGGCGATCTTGATGGGGTCGCGGAAGGCGTCGCGCACGCGCTCCTCCATGACCACGCCGACGATGCCGGAGCGGCCGCGGCGGAGCGAGCGGGCGCGGGGATCGGGCCCTGCGTAGTTGAGTCGCTTGGCAGCTTCGAGCACGCGCTCGCGGGTGGCGTCGGAGACCGGACCGGTGCCGGAGAAGGCGAGCGACGCCGTAGAGTTGGACACCCCGGCCAGGCGGGCGACGGCGGCCAACGTCGGCCGGACGCCCGCGGGGGCTGTGCTGGGTTCGTTCACGTGTGATAGCTTAGTCGAATCGTTTCGATCGAAACGATTCGAGCCGCTGAAACCACCAGGAATCGCACCGATGTCACAGCCGACCCCCACCCCGACGCGGAACCGCCGAGAGCTGAGCGCCTGGCGGAACGCCGTCTTCGTGATCTTCATCCTGAGCGGCCTCGCGATGGCCACCTGGGTGGCGCGCATCCCCGGTGTGCGCGACGACCTCGGGCTCGGCAAAGATCCCGCAGCGGTCGGCCTGCTCATCCTCGGCATGTCGATCGGCGCCATCGCCGGCCTCAGCGTGTCGTCCCCGGTGCTGGTGCGCTTCGGGCCCCACCGCGGCATGGTCGGCGGCCTCATCATCGTCGCGATCGGGACGCTGTGCATCGGCTTCGGCGCGACGGTCTTCCACAGCATCCCGCTGGTCGCGATCGGGCTCGTCCTGCTCGGCTTCGGCAACGGCATGGTCGACGTGATGATGAACGTCGAGGCGACGGCGGTCGAGCGTGAGATCGGCAAGACGCTGCTGCCCCTCATGCACGCCTGCTTCAGCCTCGGCACCGTCCTCGGCGCCGGCATCGGCGCCCTCGCGGCCTGGCTGGCCGTGCCGGTCGCCTGGCACCTGCTCGGCGTCGCCGTCGCGATCGTGGTCATCGCCTTCGTGGCGATCCGGTACATCCCCCGGGAGGCGGAGCTCGGCGACGAGGCCGCCGCGCCGACGGAGCGCATCCCCTTCGGAGAGCGGATGCGCACCTCGCTGGCGGTCTGGGCGGACTGGCGCCTCATCCTGATCGGCGTCGTCATGCTGGGCATGGCGTTCGGCGAAGGATCGGCGAACGACTGGATCTCGCTGGCGACGGTCGACGGGCACGGCCAGTCCAACTCCATCGGCGCGGTCGTCTTCGGCTTCTTCGTCGCCGCGATGACGGTCGGCCGGGTGGTCGGCGGCCCCATCGTCGACCGCATCGGCCGCGTCGCCGCCATCCGCATCACCGCCGGGATGGGCGCGGTCGGGCTCGTGCTCTTCATCGTCGGCGGCCCGATGTGGGTCGTCGTGATCGGGACCGTGCTGTGGGGCTTCGGCGTCTCGCTCGGCTTCCCGCTCGGGATGTCCGCGGCCGCCGACGGTGCGGCGAACCCGGCCGCGCGTGTCTCCGCGGTCGCGATCATCGGGTACTGCGCGTTCCTGGCGGGGCCGCCACTGATCGGATTCCTGGGCCAGCACTTCGGGCTGCTGAACGCGCTGTTCCTCGTGCTCGCGCTGCTGGTCGCGGCGTTCCTCGCCGCGCCGGCAGTCCGCCCGGTCGCGGCACCCGCTCCCGACCGCGAGCCCGCCTCCGACCCCGCCTAGCGGCCCGTCCACCCGCTGAAGTGCAGCTAGTTGCGGTCGACACGCCGTGAAACTGCGCAAGAAGCTGCACTTCACGCGTGGGTGGGGTGGGTGCGTGCGCCTCTGCCCCCTCCACCCGCAGTGAAGTGCAGCTAGTTGCGGTCGACACGCCGTGAAACTGCGCAAGAAGCTGCACTTCACGCATGGGTGGGGTGGGTGCGTGCGCCTCTGCCACCTCCACCCGCTGAAGTGCAGCTAGTTGCGGTCGACGCGCCGTGAAACTGCGCAAGAAGCTGCACCTCACGCGTGGGGTGGGCGCGTGGGGTGGGCGCGTGGGGTGGGTGCGTGCGCGGAGTGGGTGCGCGGGCGCGCGCGGGTCAGCGGGAGCGGGTCAGGGGAAGGCGATGCGGACCGGGGTCGAAACCGGGGAGGCGCCGAGCAGCCGCAGGGTGCGGGCCGGCTCGTCGAAGGCGAAGACGGTGATCTCGTCGCTGTCCTGGCAGGCAGCGAGCACGCGGTCGCCCTCGGGCGTGATGACCAGGTCGCGCGGCGACCGGCCGCCGACCGGCACGGACGCGACCGGCGACACCCGGGACGCCGCCGGGTCGAACGTGAACACCGCGATGGTGTCGTCGCCGCGGTTGCTCACGAGCACGGTCGTCCCGGATGCGGTGATGCACACGGCCGCTGGCCCGTTGTCGCCGGTCGCGCCGTCGGCCCGCGTCGTCGTGCTCTGCGCTCGGATGAACCGGTCGCCCTCCCGCCGCAGCACGTCGATGCTCGAGTCCAGCTCGTTGACCAGGAGGGCGTGCGTCCCGTCGGCCGTGAACGCCAGATGGCGCGGCCCCGCCGACCCGAGGACGACCGTCGCCTCCGGCCGGAGGGCGAGCTCGCCGGACTCCGACAACGCGTACCAGCGCACCTCGCCGAGACCGAGGTCGACGACGACGACATCCCCCGTCACCGGGTCGATGCTCAGCTGGTGGACGTGCGGTGCGTCCTGCCGCTGCGGGTCAGGGCCGCGTCCCTCGTGCTGCACGAACGCGGTCCGCTCGCCGAGGCCGCCGTCGTCGTCCAGCGCGTACACGGACACGGTGCCGCTGCCGTAGGTTCCCGTGACGAGCAGCGGCAGCCTGGGATGCACGACGAGGTGCGCCGGGGACGCTCCCCCGCTCGACGCCGAGCCGAGCTCGCTCAGCGTGCCGTCTTCGGCCCGCGCGAAGGCGACGACCTTTCCGTCCGGCTCCATCTCGCTGACCGCATAGACGGCCGTACCGCCGCGCGCGACCGATACCCAGGAGGGATTCGCCACACGCGCGGCCACGCGGACGTCGGCCACGGCCGTGCCGTCGAACTGCGCCGACAGCACCCCCTCCGCGTGGCCGTCGACGTGCGGAAGGGTCTCGGTGTACGTACCGATGAGCAGTTCACGGGGCATGCGCCCATCCAACCACCGCCTCGCACGTAGGATTATCCGGTGCGTCTCGTCATTGCCACCTGCTCCGTCGACTATGCCGGCCGGCTGAGCGCGCACCTGCCCCTGGCGACGCGCCTGCTCATGCTGAAGGCCGACGGCAGCCTCCTCGTCCACTCCGACGGCGGCTCGTACAAGCCGCTCAACTGGATGAGCCCGCCCTGCACCCTGACGGTGGACGAGCCGGACGAGCTGCAGCAGGCCGCGGGCATCCGTGAGGTGTGGCGCGTCACGCAGGCGAAGACGGCCGACATGCTCGTGGTGTCGATCCACGAGATCCTGAGCGACACCGCCCACGACCTCGGCGTCGACCCCGGGCTCCAGAAGGACGGGGTGGAGGCGCACCTGCAGAAGCTGCTCGCCGAGCAGATCCACCTGCTCGGCGACGGGCACGTCCTGGTCCGCCGGGAGTACATGACCGCTATCGGACCGGTGGACATCCTCGCCCGCGACGGGCAGGGCGCCGCGGTCGCGGTCGAGCTGAAACGCCGCGGCGACATCGACGGCGTGGAGCAGCTGCCCCGCTACCTCGAACTCATGAACCGCGACCCGCACCTGGCGCCGGTGACCGGCATCTTCGCCGCGCAGGAGATCAAGCCGCAGGCGCGCACGCTCGCCGAGGACCGCGGCATCCGCTGCCTGGTGCTCGATTACGACGCGATGCGCGGCCTCGACGACAGCGACAGCAGGCTCTTCTGATGGCACGCCCCGCACCCCGCTTCCCGCAGAGCTACGAGAACGCGCCCGTGAAGAAGGCGCTGGCCGCGATCGCCGCGGAGCCGACGCTCGAGAACCTGGAGGCGCTCCTCGCCGCCGCGACGAAGGGCGGCCTGGTGGTGGATGTGACCGGCTCGACTCCGGAGGACACCCGGCTGCGCACCATCAGCTCCACCACCGGCGAGGCGGTCCTCCCCCTCTTCACCTCGATGAACGCGCTCCGCGGCGCCGTCGCGCAGACGGCGGAGGGCGAGGGCGCCCGCGTCCAGGCCGTCATCGTGCCGGCACTGGAGGCGCTCGGCTTCATCCGCACCGCCGACTTCGTGGCCGTGCAGTTCGACCCGGGAGCGCAGCACACGATGGTGGTCGCCCGCTCCCACATCGAGTCCGCCCTCAGCGAGCGCTGACCGGCGCCGCAGACACCTGACATACAGTAGGACCGCTATGACCAACCCGACCCCCACCGTCACGCGCACCTGGACCTGCATCCTGTTCGACCTCGACGGCACCCTCACCGACTCCGCCCCCGGCATCACTTCGTCGCTCGCCCGCATGTTCGCGGCGCTCGGCCGGCCCGTCCCGACTCCCGCCCAGCTGCTGGAGTACGTCGGGCCGCCGCTGCTCGACTCGCTGATGGCCTTCGCGGGGATGACCGAGCCCGAGGCACGCGACGCGCTCGCCGTGTACCGGGCCGACTACGCCCAGCACGGCGCGCTCGACTCCGCGGTGTTCCCCGGCGTCCGCGGGCTCCTGGAGCGTGTGCACGCGGCCGGCATCCCCGTCGCCCTCGCGACCAGCAAGCCCGAGATCCAGGCCACGCGCATCCTCGAGCACTTCGACCTGGCGCAGTACTTCGACGTGATCACCGGCGCGACGGAGGACGAGAGCCGCAGCGCCAAGGCGGACGTGGTGGCCGAGGCCCTGCGCCGCCTCGGCGAGCGCGGCGTCGACCTCGACCACACCGTCATGGTGGGCGACCGCGCGTACGACGTGGAGGGCGCAGGCGCGCACGGGCTGCCGACCATCCTGGTGGAGTGGGGCTACGGCTCGCCCGCCGAGGCCACCGGCGCGATCGCGGTCGTGCACTCGGCCGACCAGCTCAGCCAGCTGCTCCTGGGCTGAGCAGGCGACCGCGCACATACTGTCCCGCGCGGAACGACGGTCGCGAGTAGGCTGTGTGGTTGCGATACCGCACCTCATACAGCACTAGGAATCCAACATGCGCACACGTAATCCGTTCGTTCCGGCCGCTATCGTCGCGGCCCTCACCATCGCCACGCTGGCGGGCTGCTCCGCCAACGGCAACGGCAACTACGTCACCCCGCAGACCCCGGGGTCGTCCGCCTCGTCCAAGGTCACCGGCGACACGAACGCCGACTCCGGCCAGACGTCCGAGCAGCTGCCCTCCGACTTCCCGAAGGACGATGTGCCGCTCGTCGAGGGCACCGTCGTGGTGGCCCGCGGCGACAAGGCCAACGGCTGGTCGGTCACCGTGCAGCCGAAGGGCAAGAACGGCTTCGCCGACGCCACGTCCGCACTGAAGGCCAAGGGCTACACCGAGCAGTCCGGCGCGACCGACTCCGCGGCCGTCTACACCAACGGCAAGTACACCGTCGCGGTGAAGACCCCCGGCGTCTCGGTCACCTACGCCGTCACCGCCAACCAGTAACACCTCATCGATTCCTCGGTTCTTCCGGCGATTCAGGCGATTCGACCGGAAGAACCGAGGAATCGATTGCGTCAGGCGTCGATCATGCGGACGAGCTCGTCGATGAAGGCGGTGAAGGTGTCGGCACGGCGGATGAGCGCGAGCACCGCATCGCGGTCGGAGAACACCTCCACGAACTGGTCGAACACCGTCTGGAAGGATGCCCGCACCGCGGCCGAGAAGGCGATGAACGCGATCACGTTGACCCGCGCATCCCCCCAGTCGATCGCGGTGTCGTTGACGACGATCGCGATGGCCGTCCGCTTGGCGCTCATGCTCATGGAATGCGGAACGGCCAGGGAGTCGGTGAACGCGGTCGACGACATCTGCTCCCGCTCGACCGTCTGATCCACGTACTCCCGGTCGATCGCGCCGGCCGCGATCATCCGGTCGCCGAGCGCGCGGATCATCGTGATCGGGTCGCGCGCGTAGAAGTTGCGCAGGAACAGGCTCTCGTCGAAGTACTCGAGTAGTTCGCTCTTGATCCGCGCGCGGTGCCGCTGGCGGCGGATGCGGGACGCGGCCTGTCGCACGTGCTCCACATCCGTCTCGGTCAGGAACGGCTGCACGATGACCGTGTTCTCGCGCCGGACCAGCGGGTCGATGGTCGTCAGCACCAGGTCGGCGCGGATCGCGTCCCAGTCGGCGTCCGTCGACGTGATGACGCTGGTGATGTCGAGCTCGTCGCCGAGCGTGCTCTCCAGCCGGTCGCGCAGCAGGATGTGCATGTCGTAGTAGTTCGGGCACACGACGGCGCAGGTCACCGCGTCCCGCCGCCGCGACTGCTGCTCCAGGTACGCGCCGACGTGCATGGCGATGTACGCGATCTCGTCGTCGTTGACCGCGATCCCCTCCGCCGCCTGCAGTCTGCTGGCGATGTAGACGGCCAGCTCGTAGATCATCGGGTACGAGCTCTTGATGGAGCGGGTGAGCGGATTGCGCGAGTACGTGTTCTCGTGCGCGCGGGCCACCAGGTTCTGCACGTGCAGCGTCAGCCGGACGATGAAGTTCTCGTCGTGCAGGTCGACCAGGTACTCGGTGGAGGCGCGGTCGATGATGCCGCGCACCACCTCCAGGTCGGCGGGGCTGACGAACTCCTCGACCGTGTCGCGCCCGGCTCCGGGGGCGATGACGCGGGTCCGCATCAGGATGGCGAGGTAGCGCAGCTCGGTCGGATCCAGCGCGGTGCCGAAGTGCCGCTCGATCAGCTCGCCGAGGTCGTGCGCGAGGGAGCGGATGGTCTCGCTCGCCTCCGGCTCCTCGACCGTCGGGAGCACCCGGTTCTTCGCCACCCGGTCGAGTGCGACCGCCATGTGCAGCAGCACGTCGTTGATGCCGTACTCGTTGACGAAGAAACCCCGCGCATCCAGCATCGCGACGAGGTCGGACTTGAACTCGGCCAGCCCCTGCGACCCGAACGCCTCCTGGATGCGCGCCACGTCCACCACGCTCTGCCGCATCTCGTCGCGGAACAGCCGGCTCAGCAGCTTGCGCCGCGCGATCTCCGGACCGAGGAGCTGCACCGTCCCGCCGTGCCGCTCGAGCGACAGCTCGGTGCCGGCGAGCAGCCCGCGCATCCGCGTCAGATCCGACTCGATGGTGGAGTCGGAGACGAACAGGCTCTCCGCGGTCTCGTACACGTCCACGCCGTCGGGCTCGTCGAGCAGGCGCCGCACCAGGAAGACCATCCGCTCCTGCGGTGACCCGGCCGTCCCGGCGTCCGACGTCCCGTCGCCGGCCAAGTACGCGGCGTACGCGCCCGGCTTGACGCGGTATCCGGTCGACCCCGACTCGACCAGCTCGCCCAGTGCCGCGGCGTACGAGCGGATGCTGCGCGTCGTCACGCCGATGTCGCGCGCGAGCTCGCCCGCCGTCACCCAGGCAGCACGACGCGCGAGGATGTCGAGCATCCTCGTCTGATTCGCCGAGAGCGCCACCAGGACCACCTTCCGAGTCGAGTCAACCATCCCCCGCCGCGGTGCCGGGAGTTCCGCCCCATCTTTCCGCACCCCCGGAAGAAACGCTGCTGGAGGCGGCCACCGACTCGGAGGCACCATGATCTTCGTCCCATGAGCTCCACCCCGAAAGGCAAGATCGATGAGGATCGTGGTCGTTTGCGGCGCCGGCGCGTCCAGCACCTTCGTGGCCGTCAAGCTGCGCAGCGCCGCCCGTACCCGCGGGGCGATCGTCGAGGTCGAGCCGGGCAGCGCCAGCCAGCTGGAGTCGCTGGACGGCGTGGATGTCGTCCTCGTCGGCGCGCACCTCGAGTACGCCGTGCCGTCACTCCGTGAGCGGGCCGCCGCCACCGGCACCGCCGTAGCGGTGCTGCCCCCCGTCTCCCCCGCGGCCCTCGACGGCGAGCGCGCGCTGGACCTGGCCCTCAACGCCAAGGCGACGACACTATGAGAGACAGGGCGGCCACCCGGCCGGCACGGAGCGAAGGAGATCACCACCATGGCTGAACGGATCATCACCGTCGGATCGACGCACGGGCTGCACGCCCGCCCGGCGAAGCTCTTCGTCGAGGCGGTCAACGGCTCGGGCGCGAAGGTGAAGCTGACGAAGGAGGGCGGCAAGACCGTCGACGCCGGCAGCATCCTCGGCGTGATCTCGCTGGGCATCGACCACGGCGACAAGATCGTGCTCACCACCGACGCGGACAACGGCGAGGCCGTCCTCGACGACCTGGCCGAGATCCTGGCCACGGACCACGACGCGTGATCATGACCGACACCACCACTCTCACCGGCGCCGGCATCGGCCAGGGCGTCGCCATCGGCACCGTCCTGCGGATGTCCGCACCGCTGCCCGAGCCGGCCGACCAGCCGAGCACGCGCACCCCCGACGAGGAGAAGGCGCGCGTCCAGGAGGCGGTCGCCACCGTCGCCGCGGACCTGCGCGAGCGCGCATCCACTGTCCAGGGCACCGCCGCGGACGTGTTGGAGGCGCAGTCGATGATGGCGGAGGACTCCACGCTCGCCGACGACGTCGCCTCGCGCATCGACGGCGGCAAGACCGCCGAGCGCGCGGTGTTCGAGGGCTTCGCCGTCTTCCGCGACATGCTGAAGGACCTCGGCGGTTACATGGGCGAACGCGCCGGCGACCTGGACGATGTGTCGCAGCGCGTCGTCGCAGCGCTGGCAGGCAAGCCGGCGCCGGGTGTCCCGCACTCCGACACGCCCTACATCCTCGTCGCGCACGACCTCGCGCCCGCCGACACCGCCTTGCTCGACCTGACGAAGGTGCTCGGGCTGGTCACCAAGGAGGGCGGACCGACCTCGCACACCGCCATCCTGGCGCGCGAGAAGTCGATCGTCGCGGTCGTCGGCGCCGCCGGTGCGGACCAGCTGGCCGACGGCGACGAGGTCATCGTGGATGCGGCCACAGGCTCCGTGACCGTCGCTCCGACAGACGGCCAGCGCGCCGAGGCGCAGCGTCGCATCGACGAGCGCGCCGCCGCCCTCGCCGGCGGCGTCGAGCCGGGTGCGCTGGCGGACGGCACCGCCATCCCGCTGCTCGCCAACCTCGGCTCGGCCGAAGGCGCCGGGGGCGCTGTCGCGGCAGGCGCCGAGGGTGTCGGGCTGTTCCGGACCGAGTTCCTCTTCCTGGATGCCCGCATGGCGCCCACCGTGGAGCAGCAGCGCGAGCAGTACATCAAGCTCCTCAGCGCGTTCGGCGGCAAGAAGGTCGTCGTCCGCGTCCTCGACGCGGGAGCGGACAAGCCGCTCGAGTTCCTCAACGACGCCCACGAGGACAACCCGGCACTCGGCCTCCGCGGCCTCCGCTCGCTCCGCGCGAACGAGGACATCCTCCGCGAGCAGCTCACGGCTCTCGCCGAGGCGGACGCGCAGACCGACGCCGACCTGTGGGTCATGGCGCCGATGGTCGCCACCGTCGAGGAGACGCGCTACTTCACCGAGCTGGGCCGCGAGTACGGCCTCAAGACGGTCGGCGTGATGGTCGAGGTGCCCTCGGCCGCTCTGCTCGCCGACCGCGTCCTCCAGGTGGCCGACTTCGCGTCCATCGGGACCAACGACCTCACGCAGTACACCCTCGCGGCCGACCGCCTGCTCGGCTCGGTCGCCGGCTTCCAGGATCCGTGGCATCCCGCCGTCCTCCGCCTGATCGGCGAGGTCGGCGCGGCGGGCGCCGCACGCGGCAAGCCGGTCGGGATCTGCGGCGAGGCGGCAGCGGACCCGCTGCTCGCCGTGGTGCTCGTCGGACTCGGCGCCACCACCCTCTCCATGTCGCCCGCGGCCCTGGCCGACGTGCGGCTGTCCCTCAAGCGCTACACCCTCGGACAGGCCCGATCCCTGGCCGAGACCGCTCTGACCGCGGATGGCGCGGCCGAAGCCCGGGAGGCGGTCCGCGCGGCCGCCGAGCGGTTCACCTCCTAACCCCCGACACACCCAGAAACGAGGCACCCTCATGACGACGGCGACAGCGACGACGCCGAAGAAGCCGAGCAGCGCACGCGTCCACGTGCAGCGCTTCGGCACCTTCCTCTCCAACATGGTCATGCCGAACATCCCCGCGTTCATCGCGTGGGGGTTCATCACGGCCCTGTTCATCGCGACCGGATGGCTGCAGAACACCGGATGGGCGATCAGCCCGATCCTCGGCGGCTTCGGCGACCAGGCCAAGGTCGGCTGGCAGGGCGCGGCGACCGTGCTCGCACAGGACCCGAGCGGTCACACCTTCTCGCAGTACGTCGGCCTGGTCAGCCCGATGATCACGTACCTGCTCCCGCTGCTCATCGCGAACACCGGCGGCCGGATGGTCTACGGCGTCCGCGGCGGCGTGGTCGGCGCGATCGCGACCATGGGCGTGATCGTGGGCTCGACCATCCCGATGTTCATCGGCGCGATGATCCTCGGCCCGGGCGCCGCGTGGATCATGAAGCAGGTCGACCGCCTCTGGGAGGGCAGGATCAAGGCCGGCTTCGAGATGCTGGTCAACAACTTCTCCGCCGGCATCGTCGGCATGCTGTTGTCGATCGCCGCCTTCTTCGGCATCGCGCCGATCGTCGAGTGGCTCAGCTCGGTGCTCGGCGGCGCGGTCAACTGGCTCGTCTCGGCGCACCTGCTGCCGCTCGCGAGCATCCTGATCGAGCCGGGCAAGGTGCTGTTCCTCAACAACGCCATCAACCACGGTGTGCTCACCCCGCTCGGCGTCGAGCAGGCGCAGCAGACCGGCAAGTCGATCCTGTTCCTGCTGGAGGCCAACCCCGGCCCCGGCTTCGGCATCCTGATCGCGTACTCGATCTTCGGCCTCGGCATCGCCAAGGCGAGCGCCCCGGGCGCCGCGCTGATCCAGTTCGTCGGCGGCATCCACGAGATCTACTTCCCCTACGTGCTCATGAAGCCGGCCATCATCATCGCGGCCATCCTCGGCGGCATGACCGGCATCGCGACCAACGTCACGTTCAACTCAGGCCTCCGCGCCCCGGCCTCCCCCGGATCGATCATCGCCGTGCTGCTGCAGACCCCCGGCGACAGCTTCGTCGGCGTGATCCTCTCGGTCGTCCTCGCCGCCACCGTCGCGTTCATCGTGGCGTCGATCATCCTGCGGGCCAGCCGCAAGCGCGACCTCGCCGCGGGCAACGCCGGCGACCTGTCCGCCGCCGTCGCGCAGACCGAGGCGAACAAGGGCAAGCAGTCCTCGGTGCTCGAGGGCCTGGTCCAGGAGGGCGAGCACGACACCGGCGACGCCGAGGGCGACGCCACGAAGCGACTGGTGCAGAACATCGTGTTCGCGTGCGACGCTGGGATGGGTTCGAGCGCGATGGGCGCGTCCGTGCTGCGCAACAAGATCAAGAAGGCCGGCGTCGAAGGGGTGACGGTGACCAACCAGGCCATCAGCAACCTCGACGGCACCGCCGACCTGGTCATCACGCAGCGCGAGCTCACCGACCGCGCGAAGGGCCAGTCGCCGAACTCGCTCCACGTTTCGGTCGACAACTTCATGAACAGCCCCAAGTACGACGAGGTCGTCGACCTCGTCGCCAACCAACAGAAGACCACGGAGGACGCCACCAAATGACCGACCAGATTCTCGACCGGGCGAACGTCGTGGCCGCGGGCTCCGCGACCACGCGGGAGGACGCGATCCGGGAGGCGGGTGAGCTGCTCGTGAGGGCGGGCGCCGTCGAGCCCGGCTACGTCGACTCGATGCAGGACCGCGAGAACACCGTCTCCACCTTCATGGGGAACGGCCTCGCCATCCCGCACGGCACCAACGAGTCCAAGGACGAGATCAAGCGGTCGGCACTGTCCTTCATCCGCTACTCCTCGCCGCTCGACTGGGGCGGCGAGGAGGTGCGGTTCGTCGTCGGCATCGCCGGCCAGAACAACGAGCACCTCGAGATCCTGTCCAAGATCGCCATCCTCTTCTCGGAGGAGGACGACGTGCAGAAGCTGCTCGACGCCCCGGACGCGGACGCCATGTACGCGCTCCTCGGCGACGTCAACGAGTAAGGGGATCGCAGCGTGAAGGCCGTCCACTTCGGTGCGGGCAACATCGGACGCGGCTTCGTGGGGCTCCTGCTCCACGAAGCCGGGTACGAGGTCGTGTTCGCCGACGTCAACGCCGAGCTGATCGATGCGCTGGCCGCAGCCGACTCCTACGACGTCCACCTGGTGGGCGAGGAGTCGGAGACCAAGACGGTCACCGGGTTCCGGGCGATCAACAGCGCGTCGGACGAGGAGGCGCTGGTCGCCGAGATCGCGACGGCGGATGTCGTCACGACCGCGGTCGGCCCGCGCATCCTCCGCTTCGTCGCCCCGGTAATCGCCCGCGGGCTCGCCGCCCGCGCCGAGGACGCGCCGCGCCTCGCGGTGATGGCGTGCGAGAACGCGATCGGCGCATCCGACCTGCTGGCCGCCGAGCTGATGGACGGCCTGCCGGACGACGACACCCGCGAGGAGCTCGGCGCCCGCGCCGTCTTCGCGAACACGGCCGTCGACCGGATCGTCCCCGCTCAGGCGCCCGACGCCGGCATCGACGTCACCGTGGAGACGTTCTACGAGTGGGTGGTGGATCGCACGCCGTTCGGCGGCCGCGAGCCACGCATCCCCGGCGCGCACTTCGTGGACTCGCTCGGCCCCTACATCGAGCGCAAGCTGTTCACCGTGAACACCGGGCACGCGACCGTCGCCTACACGGGCTTCCTGGAGGGTGCGACGACGATCAGCGAGGCCGTCGGCATCCCCGCGGTGCGGGAGGCGGCCGAGGCGGCGCTGCGGGAGACGTCCGCGGCGCTCACCGCGAAGCACGGGCTGCCCGAGGAGGAGCTGGCCGCGTACCGCGCGAAGATCCTCGGCCGGTTCGCCAACCCGTACCTGGTGGACGAGGTCACCCGCGTCGGCCGCGAGCCGATCCGCAAACTGGGTCGCAACGACCGGTTCGTCGGCCCGGCGTCCGACTTCGCGGAGCATGTGGGCGGCATCCCGGAGGCGCTGCTGACCGCGATCGCCGCCGCCCTGCGGTTCGACGTCCCCGAGGACAGCCAGAGCGTCGAGTTGCAGCGTCTGCTGGACGAGGCGGATGCGTCCGCGATCGTCGAGGAGGTCATGGGCGTCGCCCCTGGCGAGCCCCTCCACGACCCGCTGACCGCCGTCGTCACGAAGGCCCAGCAGGACCGCCGCGACGAGTCCCTCTGACCCACGCCGTCGAGCACAGGGAAAACGCTCCGATCCGCCCGGATCCGGAGCGTTTTTCCTGTGCTCGGGGGCTGCTTCGACGCCGGGGCTGGGTGTTCGCCGACGGGCGGCCCCCGGGGAGAAGCGCGGTGGTACGTTGCGCTTGTGAGTCGAATCGTCTCGGTCGCGCCGGTCCTCCCCGCCCGGAGCTACAGCCAGGGGGAGATCACCGCGGCGCTGCTCGCGATGATCACGTCCGACCCCGCGCGACAGCAGGTGATGCGCCGCATCCACGCCTCCTCCGGCGTCCAGACGCGCAGCCTCGTGATGCCGCTCGAGCAGTACAGCTCGCTGGCGTCGTTCCAGGAGTCGAACGACTACTTCATCGCCGAGGGCACGTCGCTCGCCGAGCGGGCCCTCACCGCCGCGCTCTCATCGGCCGGGCTCCAGCCGGCCGACGTGGACTTCCTCCTCTTCACCTCCGTCACCGGCATTGCGGCCCCCTCGATCGACGCGCAGCTGGTGTCACGGCTGGGCCTGCGTCCCGACGTCAAGCGCCTGCCGAGCTTCGGACTGGGATGCGTCGCGGGCGCCGCGGGGATCGCCCGCGTCAACGACTACCTGGCAGGGCACCCGGGCGAGGTCGCCGTGCTGCTGTCGGTGGAGCTGTGCTCGCTGACCGTGCAGGCGAGCGACGACTCCATGGCGAACATCGTCGCCAGCGGTCTGTTCGGCGACGGCGCCGCCGCGGTCGTCATGGTCGGCGACCGGCGCGCCGAGGAGCTGGGGCTCGCGGGACCGGAGGTCGTGGACTCGCGCAGCCACATCTATCCCGACACGGCGGATGTGATCGGCTGGGACATCGGCGGGACCGGGTTCCGCATCGTGCTCAGCGCCGGCGTCCCGGAAGTGATCGACCGGAATTTCGCCGGAGACGCCCGCGGCATCCTCGCCGCCCACGGACTCGAGGTGTCGGACGTCGGCGCGTGGGCCGCGCATCCCGGCGGCCCGAAGGTCCTGGAGGCGTTCTCGCAGGCCCTCGACCTGCCGGAGGGCGCGCTCGACGCCAGCTGGCGGTCGCTCGCGAACGTCGGCAACCTGTCGTCCGCCGCGGTGCTCCACGTGCTGGCGGAGCAGCTGGACGTGCACCCGGCCGGGACGATCGGGTTGCTGTTCGCACTCGGCCCAGGGGTGACCAGCGAGCTCGTGCTCCTGCGGTGGACCGACGGCGAGCGCCGCGCGGCGCCGGTGGCCGTGAGCACGCCCGCCCCGGCGATCGCCTCGTGAGCCGGTTCGCGTCGTGATGGGGGCTGCGTCGTGATCTGGTACACCGTCCTCATCCTCGCCACCGGCGCCGAGCGCATCGCCGAGCTGATCGTGTCCGCCCGCAATGCGAAGTGGTCCTTCGCGCGCGGCGGCGTCGAGTTCGGGCGGGGTCACTTCCCGCCGATGGTCGCGCTGCACACCGGGCTGCTGCTCGCGTGTCTCGCCGAGGTGTGGTTTCTCGACCGGCCGTTCATCCCGTGGCTCGGCTGGCCGATGCTCGCGCTGGTCCTCGCCAGCCAGGCCCTGCGCTGGTGGTGCATCGCCACGCTGGGACCGCGCTGGAACACCCGGGTGATCGTCGTGCGCGACCTCCCGCTCGTGCGCCGCGGCCCCTACCGTTGGCTCACCCATCCCAACTACGTGGCGGTCGTGGTGGAGGGTTTCGCTCTGCCGCTCGTGCACACCGCGTGGATCACGGCCCTCGTCTTCACGGTGCTGAACGCCTGGTTGCTCGTCGTCCGCATCCGGTGCGAGAACCGCGCCCTCGCCACGGTGCTCGGGGAGCCCGCCCGCGCATGAGACCGGATGTCGTCGTCGTCGGCGGAGGGCCGATCGGGCTGGCGTGCGCGATCGAGGCACGGATCGACGGCATGGATGTCGTGCTGGTCGAGCCGCGCGTCGGGCCCATCGACAAGGCGTGCGGCGAGGGGCTGATGCCCGGCGCGCTGGCGGCCCTGCACCGCATCGGCGTGGACCCGGCCGGGCGCCGCCTCGACGGCATCGCGTACATCGACGCCGCCTCCCGCGTCGAGCACCGGTTCGCCGAGCGTCCGGGCCGCGGCGTGCGACGGACCGTCCTGCATCAGGCGCTGGCCGAGCGCGCCGCCGAGCTCGGCGCACACCGCATCCACGCGAAGGTCACCGGGGTGACCCAGCGCAGGGACGGCGCGGCGCTCACGCTCAGCGACGGACAGACCGTCGACGCCCCCTGGGTGATCGCGGCCGACGGCCTCCACTCCCCCGTGCGGCGGATGGTGGGCCTCGACGGACGGTCGCAGCCCGGTTCACGCCGCCGGTTCGGGCTGCGCAAGCATTTCGCCGTGGAGCCGTGGACCTCGCTCGTCGAAGTGCACGGGTCGGACGGCGCGGAGGCATACGTCACACCGGTGGACGAGAAGACCGTCGGCGTCGCCGTGCTGGGCGCGCGGCCGCTGGACGTGGATGCTGTGATCGCGGGCATCCCGGAGCTCGCCGGACGGCTGGACGGGATCGCCGCTGTGACGGATCCACGAGGTGCCGGGCCGCTGCTGCAGCGGGCGCGGTCGCGCTCGACAGGGCGTGTGCTGCTCGCCGGGGACGCGTCCGGCTATGTGGATGCGCTCACCGGTGAAGGGATGCGCGTCGGCTTCGCGCAGGCACGCGCGGCGATCGCGGCCGTGCGCGCGGGCGACACCGAGCAGTACGAGCGGGCTTGGCGGGCGACGACGCGGGACTTCCGGATGCTGACATCAGCGCTCGTCGTGGCGGCGCGTTCCCGGTATCGGCCGCGGATCGTCTCCACCGCAGCGCGACGCCCCGAGCTGTTCGGGTCGATCGTCGAGCGCCTCTCCCACTGATTGCTGGCATTACATGCCATGCGTGTGAATTCGGGCATATAAAGCATGCTTAGCCCCTGTGGAATCTGGCTAGCCCCGGGGTGGAACGATTAGTATGTATCTCAGATAGACATCGACATCCGATATGCCGAAAGGTGAGCCATGGGCCATTCAGCATCCGCCCCATCGGACGACGCGACGCCGAAAACCCCCAAGAAGCGGACGACGGTGACCTTCTACCTCACCGACGCCATGCGCAACAGAGCGCGCGCCGCCTACCGCCAGACATCGTTCGACGAGCGCGACACCAGCTGGTCGGAGATGATCAACAAGGCGCTGCTCGCCGAGGTGCAGCGACGCGAACGCGCCTACAACGACGGCCAGGCCTTCATCGGCAACGACGAGCCGCTGACCCCCGGCCGGCCGATCGGGTTCTGATCCGGGCGCTCAGGCCGAAGCCGACGACCACGACTTCCCGCCGACGCTCGTCGCGATGCTTCTTCGCACATCCTCACACCACCACCGATGGCGCATTGGCGGAGTGGCCCCATCGGCTGGCTTCGGACACGACGAGTTCCCGGCACGCCGGCGGCTGGGGTGCCGACGTGCCGGGAAGTTATCGCCCGAACTCAGCGGGTGTGGTGGCGGCGCGGCCGGTTGGCGGCCGTGAACACCAGCATCACCCCGAGCAGCGCGAGGAGCGCGCCCAGGGCGCCCAGGTCGAGCTCGTTCGAGCCGGTGGACGCGAGGGCGGAGCCTGCGGCCGTGGCGGCCGAGACGTTCACGCCGTTCGCGCCACTCGCCGCGAGCATCGTCGTGGCGCCCGCCGAGGCGGTCACCGTCGCGATGTCGGGGCCGGCCGTCACCGGCGTCACCGGGGTGGTCGGCGTGGTCGGGTCGGTCGGAGTCGTGGGCGGGGTCGGGGTGCCCGGCGTCGTGACGGAGCCGGCGGTGTCGCTGTCGCCGACCACACTGATCGCGTTGCCGCCTACGGTCACCGGCACGCCGACGCCGATCGGAAGGCCGATGCCGCCGAGGAGGCCGCCGCCATCGGTGCCGCCCGTCGTCCCGCCTGTGGTGCCTCCGGTGGCCGGGCCGCTGCTGGTGGAACCGGTCGAGGTGGAGTCACCGACGACGGAGATGCCGTTGCCGCCGATGGTGACCGGGACACCTGCGCCGATCGGCACCTGGATGCCGGTCAGCACGCCGCCGTCCGAGGTCGGACCGCCAGCCGTCGAGCCGCCCGCGGACGGAGCCGTGGTGGACGCGCCCGAGGTCGACGAGTCGCCGATCACCGAGACTGCGTTACCGCCCGCAGTCACCGGGAGTGCAGCACCGATCGGAGCCTGGATGCCCGAGAGCACGCCACCCTCCGAACCCGCACCCGAGGTCGCGGACCCACCACCGCTCGCGGCCGGGGCCGTCGCGGTCGCGCCCGAGGTCGACGAGTCGCCGATCACCGAGATCGCGTTACCGCCCGCGGTCACCGGGACTGCAGCACCGATGGGAGCCTGGATGCCCGAGGACATGCCACCCTCCGAACCCGCACCCGACGTCGCGGTCGAACCGGTGCCCGCCGCCGGAGCGGAGGACGAGGAACCCGTCGACGACGAGTCGCCGATCACCGACACGGCATTACCGCCCGCAGTCACCGGCACCGCAGCACCGATCGGAGCCTGGATACTCG
>JAEWJG010000088.1 GCA_023386675.1 Actinomycetes bacterium | reverse complement strand
TCCTTCCGCCGACGCTTCCGCGCCGCCTTCCGTGGACGGCTCCACGGTGCCGGGCGGCGGCGGGAAACCGCCCACGAAGCGTCCTTCGGCGGTGCCGTCGCCGGGGCGGTCGCTGCCCGGGATCGGTGACCCGCTGCCGCCGTTCCCGACGATGCCGTCCTTTCCGTCGCCGCCGAAATTTCCGTCCTAACTCGACAGTCGCGACGCGACAGTCGACAGTGGATTTGTCGAAATCCTGGACTGAGCCGCGGAAAGATGACAGCGTAGGTCCATGGCGGAATCTGGAGTCAACGCGACGGCGGCGGCCCTGCTCGGTCTGCTGCACGAGGGGCCGATGACCGGTGGCCAGCTCATGGCCGCGGCGCAGCGACGTCTGGGGGCCTACTGGTCGATGACCCGCAGCCAGGTCTACCGTGAGCTCCCCGCGCTCGCCGAGGCCGGTTATGTCAGGCTCGGCAAGCCGGGCGCGCGTTCCAGTCAACCCTATGCGATCACGCCCGCGGGTAAGCGCGCATTCATCCGGTGGCTGTCGGAGCCGGCCGGCCGGGAGTCGCTGCGCAATCCCGTCGCATTGCGTGTCGCGTTCGGCGTGCAGCAGAGCGGTGCGCAACTGCAGCAGGTGTATGCGCAGGCGGCCGAATACCACAATGCGGCGCTGACCGAGGCGCGGGAGATGGCCAAAGAGGCGAAGAAGTCCGGCGACGAGTTCTATGCCGCATCACTGGAGTTCGCGGTCGGCTATCACAAGGCCGCGCTCGCGTGGCTCAAGAACGCGCCGACGAAATAGCGCGGCGGGACGGTTCACGGCAGATCCGCCGGGTGCCCGGTGGCCCGGCGCGCATCCACCGCCGGATGTGCGCGCCGGTTCGGCGTAGTCTTTGAGGGTGACCGCTCTCGACCACGCCGAATCGCTCAAGCACCTCGACGGCATCCTGCGCAACATCGAGGCCGTGATCGACCTCGACCGGCTCCGCAAGGAGAAGGCCGAGCTCGAAGAGGCGGCAGCCGTGCCCAACCTGTGGGACGACCAGGTGGCCGCGCAGAAGGTCACCTCCCGCCTGTCCTATGTGCAGGGCGAGATCGGCAAGCTGGAGCGGCTGCGGGCGAAGCTCGACGACGCCGTCGTCCTGCTGGAGCTGTCCCAGGCCGAGGACGACCCGGGCGCGCTCAACGAGGTCACCGACGAGATCACCGCGCTGACCAAGTCGATCGAGGAGCTCGAGGTCCGCACGCTGCTCTCCGGTGAGTACGACGCCCGCGAGGCGCTCGTCACGATCCGCGCCGGCGCCGGCGGGGTCGACGCCGCGGACTTCGCCGACATGCTCATGCGGATGTATCTGCGCTGGGCCGAGCGGCACGGCTACGCCACCGACGTCTACGACACGTCCTACGCGGAGGAGGCCGGCATCAAGTCGGCCACGTTCGCGGTGAAGGCGCCGTACGCGTACGGGACCCTGTCGGTCGAGTCGGGCACGCACCGGCTGGTGCGGATCAGCCCGTTCGACAACCAGGGGCGCCGGCAGACGTCGTTCGCCGCGCTGGAGGTCGTGCCGGTCGTCGAGCAGACCGACGAGGTGGAGATCCCCGACGACGAGCTGCGCGTCGACGTGTACCGCTCCAGCGGCCCCGGCGGCCAGGGCGTCAACACGACCGACTCCGCGGTGCGCCTGACCCACCTGCCGACCGGCATCGTCGTGTCCTGTCAGAACGAGCGCTCGCAGATCCAGAACAAGGCGACCGCCATGGGCGTGCTCAAGGCGAAGCTGCTGGCTGTGAAGCGGGCCGAGGAGACGGCGAAGATGAACGAGCTGCGCGGCGACGTGCAGGGCTCCTGGGGCGACCAGATGCGCTCCTACGTGCTGCACCCGTACCAGATGGTGAAGGACCTGCGCACCGAGCACGAGACGGGCAACCCGTCGGCGGTCTTCGACGGTGACCTGGACGGCTTCATCGACGCCGGCATCCGCTGGCGCAAGCAGCGCGAGCTCAACCCCGCGTAGCCCGCCGCGGCATCGGCCGCAGGTGATCATCACATTGGAGTGCGGCGATCACCATGGGTAATGGGAAGATCAAGGCCGCGAGTGAGGCGTACGTCACACTCGCGGCTGGAATCACGCGCTGCCCTGCGGTTGGGGTCAGCTCTTCGGGTTCGCATTTGGGGCAAACGCCACGCGACGCACTTCGTGTACTTGGCGTGGATGTCACACCGCGTAGACTCACGTCCCGTGATTCGGCTTGACCACGTGACGAAGACGTATCCGAAGGCGTCCCGCCCCTCACTCGACGATGTTTCCGTCAACATCGAGAAGGGCGAGTTCGTCTTCTTCATCGGACCTTCCGGCTCAGGCAAGTCCACGATCATCAAGCTGCTGCTGCATGAGGTCACGCCCAACAAGGGCAAGGTCGTCGTCAACGAGCGCGACGTGACCTCGATGCGCTCGTGGCGCATCCCGGCGTTCCGCCGGCAGATCGGCTGCGTGTTCCAGGACTTCCGCCTCCTGCCCAACCGCACCGCCTACGAGAACGTCGCCTTCGCCCTCGAGGTCATCGGCAAGTCGAAGGGCGTCGCCCGTCGCGTCGTCCCCGAGGTGCTGGAGCTCGTCGGCCTGGGCGGCAAGGAGCACCGCTACCCCCACGAGCTGTCCGGTGGTGAGCAGCAGCGTGTCGCCGTGGCGCGCGCGTTCGTCAACCGGCCCCTGATCCTCCTCGCCGACGAGCCGACGGGAAACCTCGACCCGGACACGTCGATCGAGATCATGCGCCTGCTCGACCGGATCAACAGGACCGGGACCACGGTGGTCATGGTCACCCACGACTCCAACATCGTGAACCAGATGCGCCGCCGGGTCGTCGAGATCGAGAGCGGCCGGATCGTGCGGGACCAGTCGCGCGGTGTCTACGGCTGACGATCCCCTGAGGATCGCAGTCGTATTCCCCCTCTGACGTTGCCGGGTCCGCTGGGAAGGAACCCCACCCGATGCGCATGAAGTACATCCTGTCCGAGGTCCTGACCGGGCTTTGGCGAAACGTCACGATGACCATCGCGATGATCATCACGATGACCGTGTCGCTGACCATGCTGGGCGCGAGCCTGCTGCTGTTCTTCCAGGTCAACAAGATGGAGGACTTCTTCTACCAGCGGGTAGAGGTGTCCATCTTCCTGAAGGCCGACGTCACCGAGGAGCAGCGCGCCAACATCAAGGGCGCCCTCGACAACAGCGCGCTGGTCAAGGAGGTGACGCACGAGAGCCAGGACGAGGCGTGGGAGCGGTTCCAGACGCAGTTCCGCGACGCGCCCGACCTGGTGAAGGCGACGAAGAAGGAGTCGCTGCCCGAGTCGTACCGGGTGAAGCTCAAGGACCCGACCAAGGTCAAGGAGCTCTCCGACGAGATCCGCTCGCAGCAGGGCATCAGCGACATCGTCGACCAGCAGGAGCTGCTGAAAAAGGTCTTCGAGCTACTCGGGGCCCTGCAGACCCTCGCGCTGACCGTCGCCATCATCCAGGGCGCCGCGGCGCTGCTCCTGGTGGCCAACACCATCCAGGTGGCCGCCTACAGCAAGCGCCGTGAGGTCGCGGTCATGAAGCTCGTCGGCGCGTCGAACTGGTTCATCCAGCTGCCCTTCGTCCTGGAGGCGGTCTTCGCGGGCCTGATCGGCGCCTTGCTGGCCTTCGGCGG
>JAEWJG010000054.1 GCA_023386675.1 Actinomycetes bacterium | reverse complement strand
CGGCCTCCTTCTGGGAGCGCACGGCGGCGATCTTGTCGTCGAACTCGCGCAGCTCCGGCGGGGCCGAGAGGATCGAGAGGCGCAGACGGGCGCCGGCCTCGTCGATCAGGTCGATGGCCTTGTCCGGGAGGAAGCGGTCCTGGATGTAGCGGTCGGCCAGGTTCGCCGCCGCGACGATCGCGCCGTCGGTGATGGACACCTTGTGGTGCGCCTCGTAGCGGTCGCGCAGCCCCTTGAGGATGTTGATCGCGTGGGGCAGCGACGGCTCGGCCACCTGGATGGGCTGGAAGCGGCGCTCGAGGGCCGCATCCTTCTCGAAGTGCTTGCGGTACTCGTCGAGCGTGGTCGCGCCGATGGTCTGCAGCTCGCCGCGGGCCAGCAGCGGCTTCAGGATGCTGGCCGCGTCGATCGCGCCCTCTGCGGCACCCGCGCCGACGAGCGTGTGGATCTCGTCGATGAAGGTGATGATGTCGCCGCGGGTGCGGATCTCCTTGGTGACTTTCTTCAGACGCTCCTCGAAGTCGCCGCGGTAGCGGGACCCGGCGATGAGGGAGCCGAGGTCGAGTGTGTAGAGCTGCTTGTCCTTCAGCGTCTCCGGCACGTCGCCGCGGACGATCGCCTGGGCCAGGCCCTCGACGACGGCGGTCTTGCCGACGCCGGGCTCGCCGATCAGCACGGGGTTGTTCTTGGACCGGCGCGACAGGATCTGCATGACGCGCTCGATCTCCTTCTCGCGCCCGATCACCGGGTCGAGCTTGTTGTCGCGCGCGGCCTGCGTGAGGTTGCGGCCGAACTGGTCGAGGATCTGGCTACCGGCCTGCGCGGTGTTCTGATCGTTGCCGCCGACCTGCACCTGCTCCTTGCCCTGGTATCCCGAGAGGAGCTGGATGACCTGCTGGCGGACGCGGTTGAGGTCGGCGCCGAGCTTCACGAGCACCTGGGCGGCGACGCCCTCGCCCTCGCGGATCAGGCCGAGCAGGATGTGCTCGGTGCCGATGTAGTTGTGGCCGAGCTGCAGCGCCTCGCGGAGGCTGAGCTCGAGCACCTTCTTGGCGCGCGGGGTGTACGGGATGTGGCCGGTCGGCTGCTGCTGGCCCTGGCCGATGATGTCCTGCACCTGCTCGCGCACGGCGTCGAGCGAGATGCCGAGCGACTCGAGGGCCTTGGCGGCGACGCCCTCGCCCTCGTGGATCAGGCCGAGCAGGATGTGCTCCGTCCCGATGTAGTTGTGGTTGAGCATCTTGGCCTCTTCCTGGGCCAGGACGACGACACGGCGGGCGCGGTCGGTGAATCTCTCGAACATGTCTACTCCTCATACGACACCGTTGCAGGTTCGGCGTCGATACAAAGAGAGTAACCACCGCTCCCCCGCCTTCGTGGCCCTGTTCGCCGTGGGCGTGACGCGGCTGCCGAGGGTGGGCGGATCGCCCCGCCTCAGCCCTGTCGGGCGGGCAGGGTGAGCGTCGTGTCGGGCAGGAGGACCTTCACCTGGCCGGTCTTCGTGATGCGGGCGGGCGTGCCGAAGACGGTGGTGTGGGGCACGAAGTCGCGGGTGCAGATCCCGCCAGGAGCCGGGGCGAGGGTCGCCGTGATCTGGGTGTGGCCGGTGGCGGTGTCGTTCTGGACCTTCGGCGGGCACGTCGAGCTGCCGTAGAGGACGATCGCGAGCTGGTCGCCGTCCTCCAGCCAGACGGCCCAGGATGCGCCTCCCGCACTGCTCGCCGGCGGCTGCACCCCCTTCGGCTCGCCCGCGTAGTCCTCCAGCGGGCGGCTCGGGGAGCCGGTGCATCCGGCGAGCGCCGCCACGGCTGCGACCGCGGCGATGGCGGGGAGGAGGCGGGTGGCGGTCCGGGGCACGGGACCATTCTAGGAAGCCCCGCTGTGGATCCGCGTACGACGCCTAGGATGCCGTGGTGAGCAACCTCGAGCGGGATCCGGCCGAAGTCGTGGCGGACACGACTGTGCTGGAGGACGCCAGGGTCGAGATCCTCGAGCCGCGGGATGTGCCGCTCGGCGGTCCGCGCGCGATGACCGTCCGGCGCACCCTTCCGCAGCGCCGGCGTTCGCTCATCGGCGGCTGGTGCTTCGTCGACCACTACGGCCCGGACGACGTGTCGGCCACGGGCGGGATGCGCGTCCCGCCGCATCCGCACACCGGCCTGCAGACCGTGAGCTGGCTCTTCGAGGGGGAGATCGACCACCGCGACAGCGTCGGCAGTCATGCCCTCGTGCGCCCGGGCGAGCTCAACCTCATGACCGCGGGGCACGGGATCAGCCACTCCGAGGTCTCGACGCCCGGCACGGCCCGGCTGCACGGCGTTCAGCTGTGGGTCGCACTGCCGTCGGCGTCGCGGGATGTGGCGCCGTTCTTCGAGCACCACGTACCTGTCGCCGCGCGAATCGGCGCGGCCACGGTGCGGACGTTCGTCGGTTCACTGGCCGGGAGCGGGACCTCCGCCACCGTGTTCTCCCCGTTGATCGGGGCGGAGATCGTGCTGGCCGCCGGGGCGACGATCGAGGTGCCGCTGGAGGAGTCGTTCGAGCACGGGGTGCTGGTCGACACCGGCTCGGTGTCCGTGGACGACGTCACGGTGCCGGTTTCGCACCTGGCGTACCTCGCGCCCGGGCACACGACGCTGGCACTGCACGCCTCGTCGGCGGCGCGGGTGGTGCTCCTCGGAGGCGAGCCGCTCGGCGAGCAGATCGTCATGTGGTGGAACTTCATCGGGCGCAGTCACGACGAGATCGTCGCGTTCCGAGCGGACTGGCAGGGCGATGTGATCGCCGGCGACGACGCGGACGGCCGGTTCGGCACGGTCGCCGGATACGACGGGTCACCGCTGCCGGCGCCGGAGCTGCCGACGGTGCGGTTGCGACCCCGCGGCTGAAGTCGTCCACAGGTTCCGACCGCTGCGATTTCTCCACAGATTTCCAAGCCACGGCTCCCCTCGATGCCCGGAATGCGACGATCTCCCTATGCATGCAGATCAATTGCATCCGCATGCACCACCCATCTATCCTTGAACTCATGGGAGTCACCGTGCAAGTTAGAGATCTCGACCCGGCCGTCGACGACCGCCTGAAGCGAGCCGCCGCAGACAAAGGGCTGTCCTACTCGGAGTTTCTCCGGCGGGAGCTCACCCGGATGGCTGAGAAGCTGCGAATCGAAGACCGGTGGAACGAGCTGAAGGCTGCGCACGAAGCGCGCGTCGCCGCTGCCTCACAATCAGCAGAGCCGCTTCCTCGCTTCGAGTTCACGACCGAAGACATCATCCGTGCGATCGACGAAGGGAGGAAGGGCCGATGATCGCCGCGGTGATCGACTGCAGCGCGCTCGTCGAGCTCATGTTCGACGGAGGTCTCGCAGCGGTCCGCGGCAACCCGGAACTATCCGAATGCCTGCTCGGCGCACCACATCTGGTCGACGCGGAGTTCGTGAACGCCGTGAGGGGACTCGCACGTCGGAATCCCGAGCTCATCGACCGGTTCGAACAGTTGCTGGCCGAATTCCATCGGCTCGACCTCACGCGTTTCGAGCACGGCCCCCTGACCTGGGAGGCGTGGCGGTTGCGCGATCGAGTGACGGCCTATGACGGTATGTACGTCGCTCTTGCCGCCGACCTCGGCATCCCGCTCATCACCGCGGACAAAAGGCTCGCGCGCGCGGCACGGGGAGCATGCGACGTCCGACTGCTCGAAGAGCTGTCGGCCGCCTGAGCGGGCGAGTTCCGCCCTACTGCAGCGCGGAGGTGAGGCGCGCGAGATTGTCCAGCACGGCCGAGCGCAACGGCTGCTTCATCCACTCTTCGAGCGTGAGCTCGCGGCTGTCGTTGCGGTAGCCGTCCTCGACCCTGCGCATCTCCTCGACGAAGGAGCTGCCGCGCACCATCAACGACACCTCCATGTTGAGCTGGAAGGAGCGCATGTCCATGTTGCTCGAACCGATGACCGCCACGTCGTCGTCGATCGTGAAGTGCTTCGCATGAAGGATGTACGGGGCCTTGTACATCCAGATGCGCACGCCCGCCCGCAGCAGCGCTTCGTAGTACGACCGCTGCGCATGGTAGACGAGCGCCTGGTCGCCGATCTCCGAGACGAACAGGTCGACCTTGATCCCCCGCTGCACGGCGGAGGTGATGGCCATGAGCATCGACTCGTCGGGCACGAAATACGGCGACGTGATGACGATGCGCTCCTGGGCGTAGTACAACAACGCCAGGAAGAGCCGCAGGTTGTTCTCGCCGGCGAACCCGGGCCCAGAAGGTACGACCTGTGCGTCGAGCTCGTCGTCGTCGATCTCGTCCGTGATCGGCTCGGTCTCGCGGCGCAGCAGCTCGTCTGTCTCGCTGTACCAGTCGGTGATGAAGATGGCGTTCAGGCCGGCGACGATCGGTCCCTCGAGCCGGACGATCAATTCCTTCCACTTGAGCCCGCGCCGGATGTTCGACTTCTTGTTGTAGCTGCGGTCGATGATGTTCTGCGAGCCCATGAAGGCCACGCGGCCGTCGACGATGAGCAGCTTGCGGTGATTGCGCAGGTCGGGCCGCTGGTACTTGCCCCGGAAGGGCTGGATCGGCAGCATCAGCTGCCACTTGGCGCCCATGGCGGTGAGCCGTCTGAGAGTCGCCCTGTAGTCGGGGGTCCGGAGCGACGCGATGTGGTCGAGCAGCACACGGACGATGACCCCGCGCTTGACGGCCGCCTCGAGCTCGTCGAACAGGGGCCCGGTCGTCTTGTCCAGCGTGAGGATGTAGAACTCGACGTGCACGTAGCGGCGCGCCTTGGCGATCTCCGCCGCCATCGCGTCGAGCGACCCCTGGTAGTCGCCGTTGAGGCTGGCCCGGTTGCCGCCGACCAGCGGCATGGCGCCGAGCTTGCGGTTCAGTTCGACCACGCCCTCGAGCCACGGCGGCCACGGATGATCGCGGCGCACCCGCTCGATGCCCTCGGTGCTGTCGATGATGAAGCGGTTGATCTCGTCCTGCTTCTGGCGCCGCCGCTTCGGGAGCTTGTAGCTGCCGATGAGCAGGAAGAACAGGATGCCGATGTACGGGATGAGGAAGATGGCGAGCAGCCAGGCGGTCGCCGAGGTCGGCTTGCGGTTGCGCGGCACGATGATGATCGCGAGGACGCGGATGATGAAGTCGACGAGAAGGGCCAGCCAGAAGCCGACGGTCACCCAGAATCCCGTGTCCATCCGCGCGCAGATCCCTCCGAAACGAACAGGGTCGCGTGCGCGCCCTCCGGAGTTACCGTAGCGGAATGTTCGCCGCGGGGGCGGTCACTGCTTCGGCGCGAGCCCACGACGGGCCCGCTCCTCCGCCTCCATGCGGGTGTACGCCTTGCGCTCGTTGCGGTCGGCCCGCACGATCGCGCGCATGATCGCCCAGAACAGCAGACCGACGAGAACGGTCGGTGCGAGTGCCCAGACGATACCGCTGATGACGTCGTTCATAACGTCTCCATGCTAACCCGCGCCCGCTGGGAGCTACTTGACCAGCGGGAACAGGATGGTCTCGCGGATGCCGAGTCCGGTGAGCGCCATCAGCAGGCGGTCGATGCCCATGCCCATGCCGCCGGTCGGAGGCATGCCGTACTCCAGCGCCCGGAGGAACTCCTCGTCGAGACGCATGGCCTCGTTGTCGCCGGCCGCGGCGAGCTTGGCCTGCTCGACGAACCGCTCGCGCTGGACGACCGGGTCGATCAGCTCCGAGTAGCCGGTCGCGAGCTCGAAGCCGCGCGTGTAGAGGTCCCACTTCTCGACCACGCCCTCCCGCGAGCGGTGGGCGCGGACGAGCGGGCTCGTGTCGACGGGGAAGTCCATCACGAACGTCGGGCGCACGAGGTCGGTCTTGACGTAGTGCTCCCAGAGCTCCTCGACGTACTTGCCGGCCAGCGGGTGCTCGATCTCGATGCCCGCCTCGGCGGCCAGCTGACGGAGACGCTCGATGGGGGTCTCTGGCGTGATCTCCTCGTCGATCGCCGCCGAGAGGCTGTCGTACATCCGGATGCGGTCCCACTCGCCGCCCAGGTCGTACTCGGTGCCGTCGGCCCAGGTGACCACGTGCGAGCCCGAGATGGCGACGGCAGCATCCTGGATGAGCGTCTGGGTCAGATCGGCGATCGAGTTGTAATCGCCGTAGGCCTGGTAGGCCTCGAGCATCGCGAACTCGGGCGAGTGGGTCGAGTCGGCACCCTCGTTGCGGAAGTTCCGGTTGATCTCGAACACCCGGTCGATGCCGCCGACGACGGCGCGCTTGAGGTAGAGCTCCGGCGCGATCCGCAGGTACAGCTCGGTGTCGAAGGCGTTCGAGTGCGTGACGAACGGACGGGCGGAGGCCCCGCCGTGCATCACCTGCAGCATCGGCGTCTCGACCTCGACGAACTCGCGCTCGGCGAACGTGCGGCGGAGGCTCGCGACGGCCTTTGCGCGGTCGAGGACGGTCGTGCGCGCCTGCTCGCGCGCGATCAGATCGAGGTAGCGCGCGCGGACACGCGTCTCCTCGCTCAGCTCGTTGTGCAGGTTCGGCAGCGGCAGCAGGGCCTTTGCGGCGATGCGCCACTCCTGCGCCATCACCGAGAGCTCGCCGCGACGGCTCGAGATGACCTCGCCCGAGACGAAGACGTGATCGCCGAGGTCGACGAGCTCCTTCCACGCGACGAGCGACTCCTCGCCGACGGCGGCGAGCGAGACCATGACCTGGATGCGGGAGCCGTCCCCGGCCTGGAGCACGGCGAAGCAGAGCTTGCCCGTGTTGCGGAGGTGGACGACGCGGCCGGCGATGCCGACGATCTCGCCAGAAGCCTCGTCGGGCTGGAGGTGCTCCCACTTCGCGCGCACCGCGGGGATGGTCGTGGTGACCGGGACGTGAACCGGGTAGGCGCCGCCGCCCGCGTTCTCCGCCTCGGCCAAGAGGCGGTCGCGCTTGCTCAGCCGGACCGCCTTCTGCTCGCTGACATCCTCGTCCGTCGGGTCGAGGGCCAGGTCGTCGGCGGTGGTCTGCGCGTCGGTCATCGCTGTCTTTCCGTTCCGGGTGGCGTCGTCGTACTGCTCAGGTCACGTCGTGATGCGCTTGTTGTCGATCAGCCGGGTCGTTCCGACCCGCGCGGCGATCAGCACCAGGGCGGGACCGTGGTGGTCTGGCGATGCCTCCCGGAAGGACTCCGGCTCGACGATCGCGAGATAATCCAGCTTAACGGCAGGCTGGACCTCGATGCGCCCGCGGGCCGCCTCGAGCGCCGCGGCGACACCGCCGGTCGCAGCCTCGGCCGCTGCGCCGAGAGCCTCCGAGAGCGTCACGGCCGCCACTCGGTCATCCTCGTCGAGGTAGCGGTTGCGGCTCGAGAGGGCCAGCCCGTCCTCCTCACGGACGGTGTCGACGACGGCGATCGTCACCGGGAGGTTCAGGTCGTCCACCATGCGCCCGATGACATGCACCTGCTGGGCGTCCTTCTGCCCGAAGACGGCGACGTCGGGCTGCACGATGTGGAAGAGCTTACTCACCACGGTCAGCACTCCGTCGAAGTGGCCGGGACGGGATGCTCCCTCGAACAGCGTGCCCGACTCACCCGCCGTCACCCGCGTCTCGCTGGGTCCGTTCGGGTACATCTCCGCGGCGGTCGGGGCGAAGACGACATCCGCGAGGCCATCGAGCGCAGCCACGTCCGCGTCGAGGGTGCGGGGGTAGCGGTCGAGGTCCTCGCCCGGTCCGAACTGCAGCGGGTTCACGAAGATCGAGACCACGACGAACCCGCCGAGATCGCGCGCGCTGGACACCAGCCGGAGGTGCCCATCGTGGAGAGCACCCATCGTCGGCACGAGCACGACCCGCCCGGTGGGCGCGTCGGCCGGTCCGTCCTGTCGGGCGGACCGCCGTTCCTCGGCGATGCGCTTCCGCAGCGCGGCGATGGTGGTGACGATCTCAGGCATCCGCATCCCTCCGGCCGGTCATCGCCGGCCTCGACCAGGCTACTCGCCGCGCAGGTACCAGCCGCGCCCGTCGTCGTCGGGGTCGCCGGTGCCGGGTCCGTCGTCGTCCCCGAGCGCGTCCAGCACGTCGTCCAGGTCGAGGCGCGTCGGCGCTCCGGCGCGCGTCAAGGCGTTGTCCACCGACGACCGGACCAGCGAGCTGAGGAACGACCCGGGGTTCTCCACGCCGATCCCCTGCAGCAGGCCGGTCGACTGCTCGACGATCGAGCGCGAGAACGAGGTGGCGGTGGCGATCGCCTCCGCGTACGCCGGCCGATCGGTCTCCGCGACGACGACCGGTTCGCCGCCCATCTCGACCACCAGCGCCTGCGCGATCGGGAGCACCGGCGCTGGAGCCGTCACGGCGAAGTAGCTCTCGCCCAAGCGGGTGAGATCGAGGCTGGTGCCTGTGAACTCGAGCGCCGGATGCACCGCGAGCGGGATGGCACCCGCCGCTGCGGCGGGCTGGAGCACGCCGATGCCGTAGGCCGGAGCGGTGTGCAGCACGATCTGTCCGGGCTGCCAGGTCCCGGTCGCGGCGAGCCCGGCGACGAGCTGGGGCAGCTCGGCGTCCGGGACGGCGAGGATGACGAGCTCGCTCCTCTCGACGATCGTCGGGATGTCGAGGATCGGCACCTGGGGCAGCATCGCCTGCGCGCGCTCACGGCTGGCCTCCGACACCGCGGAGATGCCGACGATCGCATGCCCGGCGCCGGCGAGTGCGGAGCCCAGCACGGGGCCGACCCGCCCCGCTCCCACGATGCCGAGCCCCAGGCGGCCGGAGCGCTGCGATGGCGGACGGGCGGACGGCAGCATCAGCGCTCCTCCTCGTGGTGGATGGGGGTGTCGCCAGGGGTGGCGGTGGCGGGCGCGGTGTCGGGCGCGCTGCCGGGCGCGGTGTCGAGCGCCCTGCCGGGCGCGGTGCCGAGCGCGGTGCTGCGCGGGGTGGTGGGGCCGGTGTCGGGCGC
>JAEWJG010000028.1 GCA_023386675.1 Actinomycetes bacterium | reverse complement strand
TCGATCGGCTCCGGGAGGCCGGCGCGCTTGCTCCCCGCGCGATCCGCGAGGCGGCGGATGGCGAGTGCCGCCACCCACCCCGGCTGCCCGCGCTCGGCAGCGGCCGCCCGCACGACCGCCCGCGCGTCGGTCATCGGCCCGATCAGCACCAGGCGGTCCAGCTGCTCCCGGTGGACGCTGCGCTCGGCCAGCTGCAGCGCGATGGCCCCGCCGAGCGACCAGCCGACCAGCACCACGCGCTCGGCGCCGCGCCCGAGGGCGTACGCGATCGCAGCCTCTACGTCCTGCCACTCCCGCTGGCCCAGCAGGGACGCGCCACATGCGGCGGCCGACCCCTCCCCATCACCGCGGTACGAGACGACGAGCGACGTCATCCCCATCGACTCGGTCGCCGGGACCGAGCGCAGCGCGGTGACCCTGCTGCTCCCCCAGCCGTGGATGTGGATCGCCCAGGTGTCGCCGGCGGCATCCGCCTCCGGATGGATGAGCCACGCCGGCGCGATGCCGCCGGGCGTCGAGAGCTCCACCTCCTCGTACGGCCGCCGCAACGCGGCGGGGCCAGGATGCAGGTGCCCCGTCCACGCTCCCGTTCTCGCCGCGCCGAGGTCGCCGGTCACGTCGAGCAGTTCCCGGGTGACCGTGCCGGCCGCGGGGTCGTGCACGCGGGCGTGTCCGACGACCGCATGCCCTTCTTCGCCGAACCACAGCCCGAACAGGCCGCGGTGCAGCGTGCGGCGGTCGGCGTCCAGCGTCACGCTGTCGGCCGTGCTGGCGTGGATGCGCGTCCACCGCCGTGGGCGCTGCCGCACGACGTCGCGTGCCAGCCGATCGCCGACGCGACGCGCGCCCCAGGCGGACGCGGCGAGCGCGATGCACGCGATCCCGGCAAGGATGAAGAACCCCATACCCGTAGGACGACACGTCTAGGTGGATCATGACGCGAAATCGCTCTTGACACGAGCGGGTCGAGGCTGGTTGGTTAGTTACATGAGTAATGAACCGGTGAAGCTCGGATGATCGACGAAGGCAAGCCGATCTTCGTCCAGATCGCCGAACAGCTCGAAGACGACATCATCGACGGGGTCTACCCCGCCGAGACGCAGGTGCCGTCCACGAACGAGTTCGCGGCGTTCCACCGGATCAACCCCGCGACGGCGGGAAAGGGAATGGGTCTCCTGGTCGACGAGGGGATCCTCTACAAGAAGCGGGGGATCGGCATGTTCGTCACCGAGGGAGCACGCGAGCGGCTCATCGCCAAGCGGCGCGACGCCTTCCCGGAGGAATTCCTCCGCCCGCTCTTGGCGGAGGCCGCGAAGCTCGGCATCGACTCCGGCCAGCTCGCCCGCATGATCGAGACGGCCGCTCCGGCGCCGTCCCCCACGAAAGGACTGAGCGCATGAGCGCCCCCCTGAAGCGTCACGAGCCCCTGGCCTTCCCCGGCCCGGCCGTGCAGGTCGCCGGGCTCACCAAGCGGTTCGGCACGTTCACCGCGATCGACGACGTCTCCCTGACCATCGCCCCGAACCGGATCCACGGCCTCCTCGGCCGCAACGGTGCAGGCAAGACCACTCTGATGCAGCTGATCACCGGGCAGGACTTCCCCACCCACGGCGACATCCGCGTCTTCGGCGACCATCCGACCGAGAACGCCCGTGTGCTGCAGAACATCTGCTTCATCAAGGAGAGCCAGCGCTACCCCGAGGACTTCCAGCCCAAGCATGTCTTCCGCAGCGCGCCGTGGTTCTTCGAGAACTGGGATGCGGACTTCGCCGACCAGTTGATCGAGGAGTTCCGCGTGCCGCTCGACCGGCGCATCAAGAAGCTGTCGCGCGGGCAGCTGTCGGCGGTCGGCGTGATCGTCGGACTGGCATCCCGTGCCCCGCTGACCTTCTTCGACGAGCCGTACCTCGGCCTCGACGCTGTCGCCCGGCAGCTGTTCTACGACCGGCTGCTGGAGGACTTCGCGGAGCATCCGCGCACGGTGGTGCTCTCCACCCACCTGATCGACGAGGTGGCCAACCTGCTGGAGCAGGTGGTCGTCATCGACCAGGGCCGCATCCTCATGGATGAGGACGCCGAGACGCTGCGCACGTCCGCCACCACCGTGGTCGGGCAGCGCGGGACGGTGGACGCCTTCGTCCGCGGACGCGACGTGCTGCACCGCGACGGACTCGGCGGCCTCGCGTCCGTCACCGTCGCCGGGCTCGGGCCGGCCGACCGAGCGGAGGCTGCCGCCGCGGGCCTCGAGCTCGCGCCGGTGTCGCTGCAGCAGCTCATCGTCCGCAAGACCGACATCCGCGAGACAGGAATCGAGCAGAGCGCATGACCGCAGCACATCCCGCACCCGCCCTCGTCGCCGCCCCCGCCGCGGGGCAGCGCATCTGGCGAGTGGTCCGGCTGAATCTCGTCAACAAGTGGACGACCCTCTACGTGCCGATCATCATCATGGGCTTCATCTGGCTCGTGAACTGGCTGGTCTGGTGGATCATCTGGGCCGCGAGCCCGCCGGCCGACCGCGCCGACGCGATGGACGGCACGCAGTGGAGCGGCGGAGCGTTCTACATCTTCGTCTACATGCTGGTGGTCGGCATCCAGGTGATCTCCGCCACGTTCCCGTTCGCCCTCGGCTACAGCGCTACCCGCCGGGACTTCGCCCTCGGCTCCGGGCTGACCTTCCTGATGCTCGCGGCCGGCTACGCGATCGGCTTCACGCTGCTCTCCGGCGTGGAGGAATGGACGAACGGCTGGGGCCTCGGCGGCCACCTCTTCACGTCGGTGTACTTCGGCGGCGCGAACCTCGGCGAGCGGCTGTTCGTGGTGTTCGGCGCGATGCTGTTCTTCTTCGCCGTCGGCGCCTTCTCGGGGGCGCTGTTCATGCGGTGGCGGATGAACGGCATCCTCGTCGCCGGCGCGGCCGTGGCGCTGCTCGTGGTGGGTGTCGTCGCGCTCATCACCTTCACGCAGAGCTGGCCTGCGGTCGGCGACTGGTTCGCCACCAGCGGCCCGGTCGGGGTGACGGCGTGGCTGCTGATCCCGACCGCGGTCGCTGCGGGCGGCGCGTACCGGGCGCTGGCCCGGGCGACGCCGCGCAGCTGAGCCGCTTCCCCGCCGGACATGGACGTGGCCGGGAGCCTCGCGCTCCCGGCCACGGTTTCAAGCCATCGGCCTCACTCGGCCGGCGCGGCATCCGCTCCGTCCGACGATGTCGTCGCCCTCAGGCTAGGACGCGCCGGCGACCCGCGACCGAACGTGCGGTGAACTCATAGCGGGCCGATGGGTCGCTCCTCAGGACAGGTTCTGGATGACGGCGCGGGCCACGGCGATGAGTTGGTCGTCGGTCAGCGTGGTGGAGGCGACCTGCACCCAGCTGTTCTTCACCTTCACGTCGAGCAACCTCACCGCACCCGGCGTCGGGTCATCGCGGAGGCTTGACCCGGCGCGGGAGAAGAAGGCCTCCTCGCCCACTGGGGCGGGCGCGATCTCCGTCGTCCCGGCCGGCGGATGAGCGCGCCGGTCATCGAATCCGAACGTGCCGCCCGGGAGGGCGTCGATCGTGACGCTCTTCGGACCGTCGACCTCGGCGAAGGTCGCCCAGTGGCCGCCGACCAGCCGCGCCGACCCGAGAGCCGAGACCGCGTTCTCGCCTCCCTCGGACTTGACCGCCTGCAGTGGTCCCGTGCCCGCCGCGGCCTGGAGCCTGTCGAGCGGCAGGAGGCCCTCCGACGAGGTGACGCCGCGCAGGCTCCCTCCGTCCGGCTCCCACAACGGCCCGGGCGCGTCGAGGCGCGCCATGACCGCGCGCGCGGAGTCGAACACCGCTCGCGCGGCGGCCGGGTCGGCCTCCCCCTTCCCGACCGAGGTGGTCCCGATCCACTGATAGCCGTCCCGGGTGCCGCCGAACACGCAGTTCCCGGGCAGCCCCGACGGGCAGTCGAAGAACGGATCGGATGGTCCCTCGACACCCCAGCCGCCCTTGAACGACGCCAGGGCTTCGGAATTCGAGCCCGGCAGCACCTCGACGGACACCGACGGCGCCACCCAGGGACGGTCCGGGTCCGGAGGCGTCGCCCGCCAGGAGCAGTCGAGTGCACCGACGCGGCGGTCGGCGTACGCCAGCACGCTGTACCCGCCGGTGTGCGGGTCGAACGGGTCGACGTGGGCGCCGGCGGCCGCGTCCCGCACGGCCTCGGGCGACAGCTGGTCGCAGGTCGTAGGGACGCGCAGGCTCGGCTCGGCGATGGCTGTCGGCGTCGGGCCGGGTGCGGTCGCGGTCGCGGTCGCGGTCGCGGTCGCTATCGCGCTCGCTCGCGGGGTGGCCGCTGGCGGCGAAGCCGCGCATCCGGCCGCCATCGCCAGCAGTGCCGCGGCCCCGGCGATGACGCCGATCGTCCTCTTCATGTTTTCCCCCTCGTCTGCTCCCGGATGGAGCCATCCCTCACCCGGTAGTGTCCGGCACCGCTACTTTGGTTCCGTGCTGGGCTATCTCTACCTCGCGGTCGCCATCGCGACCGAGGTCGTCGCGACCACGTTCCTGAAGTTCACCACCGGCGAGAGCGCCAAGTGGTGGGCGTTCGTCATCGTCGTCGTCGGCTACGTCGCGTCCTTCTTCGCGCTGTCGCTGGCGCTCGGTCGCGGCGTCCCGCTCGGGATCGCCTACGCCATCTGGTCGGCCGTAGGTGTGGCGGCGATCGCGATCATCTCGTGGGTGTTCTTCAAGGAGTCGCTCACCTGGCTGCAGATCGCCGGCCTGGTGCTTGTGGTCGGCGGTGTCGGGCTGCTCGAGCTCGGAGCGAAGCACCCGGCCTGAGCGCCGGCCGCGCCTACGCCGAGCCGACGAACGCGGCGAGCGCCTCGTCGAGGGTGCGCGCCGGGGCGACGTACTCGTAGTGGGCGCCGTCGCCCGCGGGCACGTACTCGCCCTCCGGCGTGACCGTCACCGAACCGAGCAGCCGTCCGCGGCCGAGGTCGGCGTCCTCATCCGGGAACGAGTGGTCGTACACGTCGAAGCGGTCGCCGTCCTCGTAGACGGTCAGGTCTTCCAGCAGCGGCATCAGAACCTCCTCGTGAACGGCAGCGGCTTCCGCATCCGGATGAGCAGCAGCAGCGGGACGAGCACGTACGGCCCGTTGTACAGCAGGAACACGACCGGGTTCGGGGTGCGGTCCCCGACCGGCCCGAAGAACTCCACGCCGAAGATCGGGATGGCCGTCAGGCTGATGATCATGGTCGCGTAGATGACGGCGAACAGCTGGATCCAGTTGAGGCCCTTCACCAGGCACACGATGAGCAGCACGTAGAACGGCAGGTAGACGAACGCACTGGTGCCGGTGATGAACCGTAGCCACAGCGGCTCGTGCATGTAGAGCGGGTCGTACTGCGACGAGTAGGTGTAGTTCCACTGCGCGAGGATGTTGGTCGTCGTCGCGGTCTGCGGGATGCCGAGCGTCGGGATGGCGTCGCTGATGATGCAGGTCACGATGAACAGCGAGAACATCACGACGAAGAAGATGTCGAACGGACGCTTGCGCAGCGGAAGGTTCGCCGGGGTCGCAGAAGCGGCGGCGGCGACCGGTGCGGCGCCCGTCCCGGGGCTCACGGTGGTCACGCGGCGAGCCTAGCGCGCGGGAGGCAGGCCCGAGAGCTACTTCAGCGACTTCTGCATCAGCACGGTCCCGAGCCAGCGGTCGAACTTGTAGCCGACGCGGCCCATCCGGCCGATCTCGGTGAAGCCGAAGTTCTCGTGCATCTTGATCGACGCCTCTGCGCCCTTGTCGGCGATGACGGCGATCATCTCCTTGAGACCCGCCTCCTTCGACTTGTCGATCAGCGCCTGCATCAGGACCGGGCCGAGGCCCTTGCCGGTGGATGCGGCGCCGAGGTAGATCGAGTTCTCGACCGTGAAGCGGTAGGCGCGCTTCTGCTTCCACGGCGACACCAGCGCGTAGCCGAGCAGCTGGCCGGTCGGTGACACGGCGACGATGAACGGCATCCCGAGCTTCTTGAGGTACGCGTACTTGCTCTTCCACTCGCGCAGCGTCATCGCGTCCTCGTCGAACGTGACCGTGCTGTTGGCGACGTAGTGGTTGTAGATCTCGCGGACGTGCGGGAGGTCGGCCGGCTCGGCGTCGCGGATCGCGTACTCGAACGGCGCCTCCGGCGGCTCCTGCTTACGCAGGTGGGGCGGCAGGACGCGGCGCTCCTGGTATTCCTCTTCCAACACGCTTCAAGGGTACGTCGCCCGTGTTGCCCCGGTGTTACGGATGCAGCGCCCAGTCGACCGGCTTCTCCCCCGCGTGTTCGAGCAGCGCATTCGCGCGGGAGAACGGCTTCGACCCGAAGAAGCCGCGCGACGCGGACAGCGGGCTGGGATGCGCGGACTCGATCACCGGGTTGCCGTCGAGCAGCGGCTTCAGCGTCCCCGCGTCGCGGCCCCAGAGGATGGACACGAACGGGCGTCCGCGGGCGACCAGCGAGCGGATGGCGTGCTCGGTGACCTCCTCCCACCCTTTCCCGCGGTGCGAGGCCGGCTCGCCGGGGCGGACGGTGAGGACGCGGTTGAGCAGCATCACCCCGCTGGACGACCACGCGCTGAGGTCGCCGTGCGCAGGCGGGTCGATGCCCAGATCGTCGCGCAGCTCCTTGTAGATGTTGCGGAGGCTGCCGGGCAGCGGACGCACGTGCCGCTCCACCGCGAACGACAATCCGATGGGATGCCCGGGCGTGGGATACGGGTCCTGGCCGACGATGAGCACCCGGACGTCCGCCAGCGGAGCCCGGAACGCCCGCAGCACGTTCTCGCCGGCCGGCAGGTACGGCCGGCCCGCCGCGACCTCTGCGCGGAGGAACTCGCCCATCGCCGAGATCCGCCCGGCGACCGGTTCGAGCGCCTGCGCCCAGCCCGGGTCCATCGAACCGTCCGCGGCGAGCTCCGCCAGCGTCTTGGCCATGCGGGGCGTCAGTGGGTGGCGGCGGTCACCGGCGGGAGCGCCGACCACGGGAAGGTGATCCAGCGATCGGTGCGGCGCCAGACGAAGTCGGGCTCGAGGACGGTGCGGGGCTTCGAGTACAGGCAGACCGTGCGCACGTCCGCGCCGGACGCGGAGATGAGGTCGACGACCATGGCGAGGGTGCGGCCGGAGTCGGACACGTCGTCCACCAGCAGCACGCGCTTCGCCTCCAGCGCGGCCGAGTCGAGCATCGGAGGCAGGACGACGGGCTCGGGGAGGCGTGAGTCGACGCCGGTGTAGAACTCGACGTTCAGCGCGCCGCAGGCTTTGATGCCGAGCGCGTACGAGATGGCGCCGGCGAGCAGCAGACCGCCGCGCGCGATGGCGACCACCATGTCCGGCTCGTAGCCCGACTCGACGACCTCGCCCGCGAGATGACGGGACGCCTCACCGAATTCGAGCCAGCCCAGGACCTCCCGTTCCGTCTCCTGAAGGACGTCTGCTCCGGAATCGTCGAGTTCGCTGGCCATCCATCTACCGTACCGGGGCCGCGCGGGTGTTAGCATCCGCGCATGACCTCGGAGAAGACGTCGACCCAGCGCCGGGCGACGCTCGCGATCGGCGCCACCGCCGCCCTCATCGGCTGGCTGGCGCTGGTCGAGCTGACCAGCGGCATCCTGCAGGGGTACTACGTCCCGCTGATCTCCGACATCGTGCGGCATCTGGGCATCCACGACGCCGACTACAACTGGTTCGAGGCGGCCCAGCTGTTGCTCTCCGCCCTGGTCGTCCCGGTGCTCGCGAAGCTCGGCGACATGTTCGGGCACAAGCGCATCCTGCTCGTCGCGACGCTGCTCACGGCGCTCGCCAGCTGGGCGCTCGCGTTCTCCGGGGACTTCGTGACGTACCTGGTCGCGTTCGCGCTGCAGGGCTTCTACGTGGTCTGGCTGCCGCTGGAGGTCGCGCTGATCTTCGACCGCGGCCGGCGGACGGGCACGGCGGCGTCCCGGACCCGGCGCGCAGCCGGTCTGCTGGTCGTCGCCCTGGAGGCGGGGGCGATCGTGGGCGCGGTCGGCGCCGGCCTGCTGTTTGAGGCGCTCGGCGGGAACGTCACCATCACCCTGATGGTCCCCGCCGTCGCCGTCAGCCTGGTCTTCTTCGCGATCCTGTTCGGCGTCCCCGAGTCCGAGGCCGTCCCCGGCCGCACGCTCGACGGGATCGGGTTCTCGCTCCTCGCGCTGGGCCTCCTGTTGATCACGTCCGGGCTGACCTTCCTGCGGCTGAACGGCGTGGGGACCTGGTGGGTGTGGGGGCTCATCCTGCTCGGCGTCCTGGCGTTCATCCCGTTCGGCCGGTGGGAGTTGAAGCAGGCGGATCCGGCGATCGACCTGCGGGTGCTGCGGCGCCCTGCGATGTGGCCGGTACAGCTCACCGCCGGCCTCATCGGGATCAGCCTGCTCGGCGCGCAGGCGCCGCTCAGTACGTACGCGGGCACCGACCCGGCCAATGGATACGGACTCGGGCTCTCGGCCGGGCAGCGCAGCATCCTGATCGGCGCGTACCTGATCTCGATGATCGTCGGCGCGCTGGTGTTCCCGCTGGTGTCGTCGTGGCTGACGCCGCGCGTGACCCTGATCGGCGCGTCGTTCCTGGTCGCCGTCGGGTACCTGATGTTCCTGCCCTTCCACCTGCAGACGTGGGAGGTCTTCGTCAACATGGCCGTCGCCGGGATCGGGTCGGGCGCGCTCGTCGGAGCGCTCCCCGCCGCCGCCGCGGCCGCCGCCCCGCGCGGGCAGACCGGCGTCGCCACCGCCATGACGAACACCACCAAGACGGTGGGCGGATCCTTCGCCTCGGCGGTGTTCGGCGTCGTGCTGCTCACCGGCGCGGCCACGGTGACCACCACGGCCGCCAGCCTCTTCGGCTACCTCATCGTGTGGACCATCTGCGGCCTCGGCGCGCTCGTCGCCGCAGTGCTCCTCTTCTTCGTGCCGCGACTCGCGTTCGCGGACACCGAACCCGCCTTGGAGTGACCATGTCCGAGCAGCTCCCCGCCCCCGTCGCCGATGCGCTCACGCAGTTCCTGCTGGAGCAGAGACGCCTCGCCCCGGGGCTGGTGAGCCGCGCGGTCGTCACCGGCTCCGCCGTGGCCGGGGACTGGCATCCGGGGGTCAGCGACATCGACGTCGTGTTCGTCGTCACCCGCGACCCCGTGGACGACCTGCCCGCGCTCGCGGACCTGCATGCCGCATCCGACCCGCACATCGACGGCGTCTACCTCACCGAGTCCGAGATCGCCCGGGGCCCGGACGTCGTCGAGACCGCCCCGCAGGTGGTCGAGGGCGTGCTCGTCTCGCAGCTGCCGGGTGCGCAGCTGAGCTGGATCACCTGGCGCGAGCTGGAGTCCGGGGTGCAGGGGGTCGTGGACGGCGGCAACGTCATCTGGTCGCCTGTCGCCGACCGGCATCCCAAGGCGGCGGAGGGCGTCGTCGCGTTCTCGCGGCAGAACCTGCAGGACTACTGGCAGGGGATCGGCGAGGGCGTCGAGCGCGAGATCGCCGACCGCCCGGACGACGGTCCGATCCGGCCCGAGACCGTGCGCTGGGTCGCGCTGGGGCCGATCCGCCTGGTCGCGACGATCGAGACCGGCGACGTGCTGTCGAAGACGGCGGCGGCGGCGTTCGCGGCCGAGCGATGGCCCGAGCACGCCGAGCTGCTGGAGCGCGTGGTGCGCGATCGCGCGGGCGAGCGGCAGGAGTTCACCGCGACGGACGGGCGCGAGGCGGTCGAGCTGCTGCGCAAGTGCGTGGCGGTGGCGGAGCAGGGCTGAGAGGTCAGCCGCGGTCGCCGGCGTCGTCCTGCTCGCGCCGGGATCCACCGGGACCGTCGTGGCGCCGCAGGTGCTGCGTCCGCTCGTTGAGGTAGCTGACGATGGTGGCGCTCGCGGTTCCGACGATCGCGATTCCGCCCATCATCAGGATGACGGCCAGAATGCGCCCCTGCGGCGTCACCGGGTAGTAGTCGCCGTACCCGACAGTCGCCATCGTCACGCAGGCCCACCACACCGCATCCCCGAACGTCTTGATGTTCGACCCGTGGGCGTACCGCTCCACGTGCAGCTCGGCGAGCGAGATCACGTAGATGAACATCACGATGAACGCCGCGGCGAAGACGATGACCCTCCGCCGGAGGTGCGCGGGCGTGTTCCCGCGGAACGCCCGGATCCGTGCGAGGCCGGTGAGCAGCAGGAACGGACGGGCGAGCGGGAGGATCACCGACAACAGCGCGACCGGATGCCGCCGGACGAAGCGGGCCTTGCGATGCGAGAGCAGCAGCCGCACGACGAAGTCCAGGATGAAGAACAGCCACACGGCGATGAGGACCGCGGTGAGCGCCACCGTGAGCCAGGTCGGCTGACCGACGTACAGGATGCCGACGGAGTAGGCGAGGAGGAACAGGAACGACGCGCCCAGGGCGGGCCAGCTGGTGACCCGCTCCCACGCCGCGCGCTGTGGGTCCTCGACCTCCTCCGCCATGCTCTCGTTCCTAGCGCACGTCAGTCCTTGACGGCCAGTGGGCCTTTGTGGAGGCGGTACGGCGCGGCCTGCGCGACCGGCTTGACGACGATCAGGTCGAGGTCCACGTGCCGGGGCAGCGTGAGGGCGTGCACGATCGTCTCGGCCACGTCCTCCGCGGACAGCGGCTCGGGGACGTCCTCGTAGACCGCGTCGCGCTTCGCCCGGTCGCCGCCGAAGCGGACGAGCGAGAACTCCTCGGTCGCGACCATCCCCGGCGCGACCTCGACAACGCGGATCGGCTCGCCGTTCAGCTCGAGGCGGAGCACCTCGGTGAGCGCGTGCTCGGCGAACTTGGCGGCGTTGTACCCGCCGCCGCCCACGTAGGCGGTGAGACCCGCGATGGACGTGACCACGGCGATGTCGGCGTGACCCGTCTCGGCGGCGCCTTGCCGCAGCAGCGGCAGCAGGGCGGAGATCACGCGCTTGGTGGCGATGACGTTGATCTCGTACATCCACACCCAGTCGTCGACGCTCGACGCCTCGACCGAGTCGAGACCGTGGGCGCCGCCGGCGTTGTTGACCAGCGCGTGGAGGCCGCCGGTCGCTGCGAGGTGGTCGCGGAGCGCATCCACGTCGTCCTGCTTCGTGAGGTCGGCGACGACGTACCCGGAGCCGGTCTCGGCGGCGAGCGCACGGAGACGGTCCTCCCGGCGGGCGACCGCCACCACGTCCCAGCCCTCCGCCCGGAGGGCGCGGACCGTCGCCGCCCCGATGCCCGAACTCGCTCCCGTCACGACCACACGTCTGCTCATGGCCTCCATTCTCCCGGGTTACGGCGTGTTTCGACGCCGTTGCCCGTGCGCGGCGGCGCGTCTAGCCTGCTGAGGACCGCGCACCCGAAGCACCCGAAGGAGACACGCCATGACCGACGCCGCCGACTGGCAGTTCGAAACCAAGCAGATCCACGCCGGAGCCGCGCCGGACCCGGTGACCAACGCCCGGGCGACGCCGATCTACCAGACCACGTCCTACGTGTTCAACAACGCCGAGCACGCCAAGAACCTGTTCGCCCTGGCGGAGTTCGGCAACATCTACACGCGCATCCAGAACCCGACGCAGGCCGTCGTGGAGGAGCGCGTCGCGGCCCTCGAGGGCGGCACCGGCGCACTGCTGGTCGCCTCGGGTCAGGCGGCCGAGACCTTCGCCGTGCTCAACATCGCGCAGGCCGGGGACCACATCGTCTCCTCCAGCTCCATCTACGGCGGCACGTACAACCTGTTCAAGTACACGCTCGCGAAGCTCGGCATCGAGACCACGTTCGTCGAGAACCAGGACGACGCCGAGGAGTGGCGCCGCGCGGTCCGCCCGAACACCAAGCTGTTCTTCGCTGAGACCATCGGCAACCCGAAGATCAACATCCTCGACATCGCGCTCGTCGCCGACGTCGCGCACGAGGCCGGCGTGCCGCTGATCGTGGACAACACGATCGCGACCCCGTACCTCATCCGCCCGTTCGAGTACGGCGCCGACATCGTCGTCCACTCGGCCACCAAGTTCCTCGGCGGTCACGGCACGGTCATCGGCGGCGTGATCGTCGACGGCGGGACGTTCGAGTGGTCGAAGAACGTAGAGAAGTTCCCGGGCCTCACCGAGCCGGACCCGTCGTACCACGGCGCGAGCTACACCGCGGCGGTCGGCGACGGCCTCGCCTACATCATCAAGGCGCGGGTGCAGCTGCTCCGCGACCTCGGCGCGGCGATCGCCCCGGCGAGCGCGTGGCAGCTCATCCAGGGCATCGAGACCCTGTCGCTGCGCGTCGAGCGCCACACGCAGAACGCGCAGGAGATCGCGGAGTTCCTGGAGGCGCACCCCGACGTGGCCTCGGTGAACTACTCGGGCCTGCCCACCAGCCCCTGGTACGCGGCCGCGAACAAGTACGCCCCCAAGGGCGTCGGCGCGGTGCTGTCGTTCGAGCTCAAGGGCGGCGTGGACGCGGGCGCGGCTCTCGTGGACAGCCTGAAGCTGTTCAGTCACCTCGCCAACATCGGCGATGTGCGCAGCCTCGTCATCCACCCGGCCTCGACCACGCACTCGCAGCTCACCCCTGAGCAGCAGCTGACCGCCGGCGTCACCCCGGGCCTCGTGCGCCTCTCCGTGGGCCTCGAGAACGTCGACGACCTCAAGGCCGACCTGTCGGCCGGCCTCGCCGCCGCCCGCTCCGTCGCGGAGGCGGCGCGCGCGTAGCCCCACCGTCCAGTACACGAAGAGTGCACGCGGAACCCCGGTTCTGCGTGCACTCTTCGTGTACTCGCGGAAGGGCGTAACAGAGCGCGCGGGATGGGCGCGCTCGGGAAGAATGGACGCATGGACTGGCAGACGACCTCCGCCGACACGGCCCCGTCGAGTTTCATCACGGAGGCCCAGGCGCGGACGCTGCTCGGGAAGCCGCCCGCGAGCGGCGCCTGGAAGGAGTCGGACCCGGTCGCCGGACGGCAGTTCGCCGGGATCGGGGCCTTCGCGTTCGAGAGCGGCGAGAGCCTGCCGTACGTGCGCATCGCGTACGAGACGTGGGGCGAGCTGTCCGCGGAGCGCGACAACGCGGTCCTCGTCCTCCACGCCCTCACCGGGGACGCCCACGCGCTCGGTCCGGCCGGACCGGGCCAGCGCACCGCCGGGTGGTGGCAGGGCATCATCGGGCCCGGCAAGGCGATCGACACCGACCGCTGGTTCGTCGTCGTCCCGAACATGCTCGGCGGCTGCCAGGGCACCACCGGCCCGGCTTCCATCTCACCCGACGGCGCCGAGTGGGGCGCCCGCTTCCCGTTCACCACCATCCGGGACCAGGTCGTCGCGCAGGCGCGGCTCGCCGACGCCCTCGGCCTCGATCGCTGGGCCGCGGTCGTCGGCGGTTCCATGGGAGGCATGCAGGCGCTGGAGTGGGCCGTCACCTTCCCCGACCGGGTGGAGCGCCTGGCCGTCATCGCCGCTCCCCCGTTCTCGACCGCCGACCAGATCGCGCTCAACTCCGTGCAGATCGAGGCGGTGCGCACCGACCCGCTGTTCCGCGGCGGCGAGTACTACGACGCAGAGGACGGCGACGGGCCGCACCGGGGACTCGCCCTCGCCCGCCGGATGGCGCTGCTCAACTACCGCAGCCCCTCCGAGCTCAACGAGCGTTTCGAGCGCGCCTGGCAGAGCGGGATCAGTCCCCTCGGCGGGGGCGGCCGGTTCGCGGTCGAGTCGTACCTCGACTTCCACGGCAACAAGTTCGTCCGCCGCTTCGACGCCAACAGCTACATCACGCTCGTGGAGGCGATGAACTCCCACGATGTCGGCCGCGGCCGCGGTGGACTCGCCGCCGCCCTCTCGCGGGTGACCGCGAAGACCCTGGTCGTCGGCATCGACAGCGACCGGCTGTTCCCCGTCGAGGGACAGGACCTGATCGCCTACCACGTGCCGGATACGCTGGACGGTAGAGTTCCAGTGGTGATCCGCTCGGACTTCGGTCACGACGGGTTCCTGATCGAGGACGACGCCGTCAGCACGCAGCTGCGGCGGCTGTTCGCCGTGTGAGGAGATGGAGGGGCATGTCGCGCATCCAGAAGGAGCGTGATCGTCTCCTCGCCTCGACCGCCCGCACGGTCGGCCTCACGGCGACGGCGACGGCGCTGATCTGCCTGAGCGTCCCAGGCTCCCTCCCGCTGCCGCTGTACCTCGCGTCCCTCGTGCTCGTCGCCTGCCTCGCGTATGCGCAGTGGCAGCTCGCGACCCTGCTGCGCCTGATGCTCTGGATGCCGGTGATCGTGGTCGCGGGCGTCGCGCTCATCCTCATCCACCTCCTCCCGGGGAGCCCGCTCGGTCCGTCGGCGATCAGCGCGGTCGGCGTGATCGGCGCCGCCGCCGTGGCCTGCGTGTGCGTGCTGGCCGTCACCTCCCGGACGCGCGTGCTGCTGCTCGTGATCTCGGCCCTGGCGACGCTGGCGACCCTGGGCGTGACGCTCGGGATGACGCACTCGCGCCTGATCGAACCGCTCGTCTTCACCGTCACCGGCTGGATCGCACTGACCGCGACGGGCATCTGGCTGTCGCGCACCGTGCCCCGGACGCTCAAGCGCATCTCGACGATGAGCCGCGCCTATCGCGTCGAGCGCCAGGCCAGCGAGACGGAGGCGCGCCGCCGGCAGAGCGCCCGCCTGCTGCACGACACCGTCCTCGCGACCCTCACGCTGCTCGCCCACTCCGGCGTCGGAGTCAGCCACGGGGCGCTGCGCGAGCAGGCGGCCGAGGATGCGGCGCTGCTGCGGCAGCTCCGGCTCGGCTTCACGCCCGACCCCGCTCGCTCGGGCGACTACAAGCTGAAGCCGGTGGAGGAGTCCACCCTCGGCAACACGCTGGAGTCGGTCAAGCAGCGCTTCCGCCGGATGGGCCTCGAGGTCAACTGGCACGGCGCCGGGCAGGTGCTGCTGCCGTCGGACGTGCTCGACGCGTTCCTGCTGGCGCTCGGAGAGTGCCTGGAGAACGTCCGCCGGCACTCAGGGGTCAAGGAGGCGCACGTCACGATCACCGACGATGAGACGAACGTGCGCGCGATGGTCACCGACGCAGGCAAGGGCTTCGACGTGGCGACCATCGACACCGGGCGCCTCGGCTTCACCGAGTCGATCGTCGCGCGCCTGCGCGACGTGGGCGGCAACGCCCGCCTGTTCTCGTCGCCCGGCAGCGGGACGACCGTGGTGCTGGAGGTTCCGAAGTGACCAGGGTCGACGAACGGACCGTCCCGCGCAGCCCGATCGCCCGGGGCGCCGCCGGGGACGAACGAGACGCGCTCAGCCGCGCCCGGCTCGACCTCGGCTTCAACGTGGCGACGGTCGCACTGATCGTGTTCCTGCTCATCCTGTTCGCGATCAACATCGGCGAGTACTCGCTCCTGGGCTTCACCGTCGCCGCCTGGGTGCTCCTCGGGGTGTCGCTGGCCGGCGCGCTGGTGCTGCGCTTCCGCCTGCCGGACCAGCTGCCGCTCCCCCTCTACCTCGGCGCACTGGCGCTCTGGGCCGGCGCAGTCGCGCTCGACGTGGCCGGCAGCTGGCCCCTCGACGGCGCGATCGTCCCACTGACGGCCGCCGCCGCGGTCGGCCCCGCCCTGCTGCTGTGCGCCCCCGTCCGTCCCGCCCGCGATATCGTCCTCGCCACCGCCGTGCTCGGGATCTCCCTCGCGGTCGTGGTCGTCTGGCGGGCGCTGCCCGACCTCCAGCTGCTGGGCCCCGGCCTCGTCACCGTCGCGATCGCGGTCGCGCCTCCGCTCGTCGGCGTGCAGATCGTGCGGAGCCTTCGCACCCTGGTGCAGCTGGAACTCGACCTCGTGCAGGTGCAGAGCACCGTCGTCTCCCCCGGCTACGCGGTCGGGATGCTGGCCTCCGAGGAGCTCGCCCGCCTCGACCTCGCCGCCGAGCGCCTGCTCGACGGCGTCGCAACCGGCCGCACCCGGCTCCCGCTCGACGAGGACACCGCGGACGCCGCCGCCAGCATCGCGACCGAGCTGCGTCTCCACCTCATCCAGGGCCGCAAGGAGACCTGGCTGTACCACGCGGTGACGGAGTCGGCCCTGCTCGGTCCGTCGGTCACGCTGACCGACCCCGACGGCCTGGCCGCGTGGCTGAGCCGCGACCAGCGCGACGGCCTGCTCACTGCGGTCTGGCTGCTCATCAGCGACCCGGTGCGCACCGGCGCCGGGGCGCCCCGCACCCTCACCCTCGACCTCTCGCGGCCGGTCGGGACGTACCCGAAGACGGCGAATCCGGGCGCGACGACGCTCATCGTGATCACGACCAGCGGTGTGCCGCGAAACGGGGTAGACCCCGCGGCATGGCAAGCTATCCGTAAAGTGGGGCGCTATGCGGAGTCGTACTCCGGATCGGCCCTGCGGATCGAGGTCACCTCGGTACGCGACACTTCCGCCGAACTGGGCTGACCCAGCGGCAGGACAGGGACAGAGAAAGGCACGACATGGGTGAGCAGCCGCCGATTCGGATCGCGATCGTCGATGACCACAAGATGCTCCTCGGAGCGCTCACCGAGTGGATCCGCAATGCCGCGGACGACATCCGGATGGTGGCGGCGGTGGCCAGCTGGCCGGAGCTGCTCACGCATCCCGAGTTCCCGGTGGATGTGGTCCTCCTCGACCTGGACCTCAAGGACAACATCCCGATCTCGCTCAAGCTGTCGACGCTGAAGACGACCGGCGTCGCGACGGTGCTCATGAGCACCTACTCGGAGCCGGCTGTCGTGCGCGAGGCGCTGGCCGCCGGCGCGATGGGGTACCTCGTGAAGAGCGAGGACGCGGAGATGATCGTCGAGGCGATCCGCGCGGCCCGCAAGGGCGAGTCGTTCATCTCGGCCGAGCTCGACCTCGCGCTCAACGCCGGAGAGCTCGGCGGCGCGCCGAAGCTCTCGGCGCAGGAGCGCCGCGTGATGGCGCTGTACGGCGCCGGCGAGCCGGTGAAGGCGGTCGCGTTCCAGCTCGGCATCTCCGACGAGACGGCGAAGAGCTACCTCAAGCGCATCCGCGAGAAGTACCGCGTGGCCGGCTACGACGTGGGCACCAAGGTCGCCCTGCGCAAGCGCGCCATCCAGGACGGCATCCTCCTCCAGAACGACTGACGGCAGCCGCCGAGCACAGGAAAAACGCTCCGGATCCGCGTGGATCGGAGCGTTTTTCCTGTGCTCGGAGGCTAGTCGACGGGGACGGGGTCGGGGCGCTGCGCGTGGACCACGCCGGTGTCGACGCCGCGGCGCTCGCGCGAGCGGTCGATCCCGAACGACAGCAGGGCGAGCAGGATGCCCGCGACGGCGAGGATCGCGCCGACCACGATCGGCGAAAGGTAGCCGAGGCCCGCGGCGATCGTCAGACCGCCGAGCGCCGCGCCGGACG
>JAEWJG010000021.1 GCA_023386675.1 Actinomycetes bacterium | reverse complement strand
GTCATGCCCATCGCGCGCGCGGCGTCCCGCAGGGACTGGCCCTGGAGGGTGGTGAGGGTGAGGATCCGCTGCCAGCGCTCCGGCAGGCTCCGGAAGGGGAGCTCGCACTCGCCGAGGTCGGCGACCTCGAACTCGTAGCTGCCGGCGTCGGCGTCGTCGACGATCGGCACGAGCTTTACGCGGGAGTCACGTGCGCCCCAGGTGGCGGCGACGTTGCGGACGGCGGTCTTCAGGTACTCCGCGAATCCCTGGCGGGGGCCGTTGCCATTGCGCAGCGATATCAGCACCTTGGCGAAGGCCTCCTGCACGATGTCCTCCGGGTCGTAGCGGTTGGTGATGGTGCGGGCCACATGGTGAGCCCATCCCTGGTAGCGGCTCCAGAGCTCCCCGTAGACCGAGGACTCGCCGGCGCGGACGCGGTCCAGCAGCTGCAGGTCGGTGGGGCGGTCGGTGGTGGCGGTCATGCCCTGTTCTCCTCGGTCGTGCGGCCAGGACCGGGAGCTTCCCGATCCGATGACCACAGGCTCGATCCGGTGGTCACCGGGCCGGATCGGGAGGACTACCGAGCCGCTACCGAGACAGCTCGCCAGGCGCTCTCGGACGAGAAGTCGGGCAGCCGCACGCCGCCGCCGAGCAGCGCGCCCAGTGCGGCGACGGTGCGCTCGGCGGCGTGCCCGTCGCCGAACGGGCTCGCCACCTGCGCCATGGCCGCGTGGCGGGCGGCATCGCCGAGCAGCATGGCCGCCTCCTCGACGATGGTCTCGACGTTCGTGCCGACCAGGCGCGAGGTACCGGCGAGCACGGCCTCCGGACGTTCGGTGGTCTCGCGCAGCACGAGCACGGGCGTGGCGAGGGCGGGCGCCACCTCCTGGACACTTGCCGAGTCGGTGAGGACCAGGGTGGCGCGGTCGAGGAGGTGCACCATGTCGGTGAAGGCGACGGGCTCGGTCACCACGATGTTGGTCGCACTGCCCAGCGCCGAGAGGAGGTGCGTCCGCACCGCGGGGTTCGGGTGGGCCGGGAGGAGGAAGTCGTGCTCAGGGAAGCGGCCGGCCAGCACGCGCACGGCCGCGCCGATCCGCTCCATCGGGGCGCCGTGGTTCTCGCGGTGGTGGGCCGTCACCAGCACCAGCGGACGCTCGCCGTGCGCCGCCTCGGCGACCCGCTCGTCCTCGAACCCGGGCTCGCGGTCGAGCATCGGGTGGAGGGCGTCGATCACGGTGTTGCCTGTCACGGCGATGCGCTCCTCCGGGACGCCCGAGGCCAGCAGGTTGCGGCGGGCGTGCTCGGTGGGCGCGAGGTGCAGGCTCGCGAGCTGTCCGATGATCCGGCGGTTCGCCTCCTCGGGGAACGGGCCGAAGAGGTCGCCCCCGGGCAGGCCGGCCTCGAGGTGCACCACCGGGATCGTGCGCTCGAAGGCGGCGATCGCGGCGGTCATGGCGGAGGTGGTGCCGCCCTGCACGAGGACGGCGTCCGGCGCCTCCGTGTCCACCTGGTCGAGGATGCTGCGGTGCTGCCCGGTGTGCACCACCACCGGCTGGAACAGCGGCGACTCCCGCAGAGCGCGAACGACGGGCGCCATCGTGATGGCCTCGGGGCGGGTGCCGTAGACGAGCATCACCGTGACCACGGGTCTCTCCTCCTGAAGGGGGATTCGGGAACCCCTTCATCTGGAGAGACGTGGAAACCTCGCCGGGTCTGACGCGATGCGAGCGGGTAGCGTTGCGTCATGACCACGACCCTGAGCGTCGAGAACCAGCCCGACCAGTCCCGCTACGCCCTGCTGCAGAACGGCGAGGTGATCGGGGTGGCCGAGTACGACCTGCGCGACGACGCGATCGTCTTCACGCACACCGAGGTGGATGAGGCCAAGCGCGAGAAGGGCATGGCCTCGCAGCTCGTGCAGAGCGCCCTGGACGACGTGCGCGAGCACTCCGATCGCCGGGTGATCGCCACCTGCCCCTATGTGCGCAGGTGGCTCAGCGAGCATCCCGACTACGCGGAACTGCAGTCGCCGTAGCGCGGCCGTCCTCGCTGGGGTCGCGTCCCTCGACGCGCTGGCCGTTGCCGGCGCTGCCGAGGTCGAGCGTGATCTTGCCTCCCTGCAAGCCGTCGTCGTCGCCTCGATCGCCAGGGAGGGGCGCGGGTGCCGGGAGGAGCGTCTGGCGGTCCATCTCCTGCTGCGCTTCGTGGCGCGCGGGCGCGAAGATCTCGTCGAACGAGCCGCCGACCGCGCCGCTCATGGTGCCGGATCCCCGGCGCGACTTGTTGGACAGGTCGATCCAGCCGAGCTTGGCGGCGAGCGCGATGACGACGACGAACGCCACGATGATCCCCACGACCCACCAATTCACGCCATCAAGGGTACCGGACCACCTGTGGGGCAGCTGAGGATAGCGTGGGCATCATGACCGCACGCATCCTGGTCGCGCCCGACGCGTTCAAGGGGTCGGCCGACGCGGACGCGGTCGCGCGTGCCGTCGCCGAGGGATGGAACGCCGTGCGGCCGGCGGACGAGGTGCGGCGTCTCCCGCTGGCCGACGGCGGCGAGGGGACGGTGGGTGCGTTCCTCTCCGGCGCCCGCGGGGCCGAGCGACGGACGACGGTCGTCGAGGGTCCGGACGGGCGGCCGGTGGAGGCGCGATGGGTGCTCCTGCCGGACGGCGCCGCGGTCGTCGAGATCGCCCAGACCAGCGGCCTGGGGCTGCTCGATCCGCTGCAGCCGCTGGAGGCGCATACCCGCGGCTTGGGCCAGGTCATCGCGGCAGCGCTGGAAGCAGGGGCGACCCGCCTCCTGGTCGGCCTCGGCGGGAGCGCCACCACCGATGGTGGCGCCGGCGCACTGGAGACACTGGGCGCTCGCCTCCTGACCGCGGAGGGCCGGCCCGTCCCTGCCGGGAACGTCGGCCTCGGCGCCATCGCGTCGGTCGACCTCGACGGACTCCCGGCGCTTCCCCCGGGCGGCGCCGCGCTGCTGACGGACGTGCGCAGCCCACTCCTCGGACCGCGAGGCGCAGCCCGGGTGTTCGGTCCCCAGAAGGGTGCCACCCCCGCCCAGGTCGAGGCGCTGGAGGCGAATCTGTCGCATTTCGTCGACCGGGTCTCCACCATCCGCCCGGATGCCGTGGAGCTCTGCTGGCGGGACGGCGCCGGTGCAGCGGGCGGCAGCGGGTTCGGCCTCCTGCTCTGGGGCGCTGATGTGCGCCCCGGCGCCGACGAGGTCGGCCGGCTGCTCGGCCTCCCCGAGGCCGTCAGCGAGGCGGACCTCGTGATCACCGGCGAAGGACGCTTCGACGCGCAGACGAGCGAGGGCAAGGTCGTCTCCCACGTCGCCTCCGTGGCGCGAGCCGCGGGAACGCCGGTCTCACTGGTGGCCGGCGCGATCACCGTGCCGCCTGACGGCTTCGCCGATCACGTCGAACTGATGGCGCTGGCCGGGTCCGCAGAGGCATCCCGGGCGGACGCGCTCCACTGGGCCCGCCGCGCGGGCGAGCTGCTCGCCAGGTGCCACGATCACGGGACGCGGTAGAGCCACTCCTCGGTGTCGAACTTCTCGGCGACCAGCTTCTCCGCCTCCGCGTACTCCGCGTCGGTGAGGTCTCCGTCCGTCGCGCCGTAGAGGTTGCGGAAGGTGAGCTTCATCTGCTCGATGATCTCGGCCCGGCTGAGGCCCGTCTGGCTGCGCAGCGGGTCCACGCGCTTCGCCGCGCTGGTGATGCCCTTGTCGCTGATCTTCTCGCGGCCGATGCGCAGTACCTCGGTCATCTTCTGGCCGTCCATGTCATAGCTCATGGTGACGTGGTGCAGCACGGCTCCGGAGCCGAGCCGCTTCTGGGCCGCGCCGCCGATCTTGCCCGACGGGCTCGTGATGTCGTTGAGCGGCTGGTAGACCGCGTCGATGCCGAGCGACTTCAGCGCGACGATCGCCCATTCGTCCAAGAACGCGTAGCTGTCGGCGAAGCTCATGCCCTGGACGAGGTCGGCCGGGGCGTAGATCGAGTAGGTGACCACCGATCCGGCCTCCATGAACATAGCCCCGCCGCCGGTGATGCGGCGCACGACTTGGATGCCGTACTTCTCGGCATTCTCGGGGTCGACCTCGTTCTTGACCGACTGGAAGCTGCCGATCACGACGGCGGGCTGCTCCCACTCCCAGATGCGCAGCGTGGGACCGCGGCGACCTTCGCCCACCTCGGTGGTGAGCACCTCGTCGAGCGCCAGGTGCATCTGCGGCGAGACGGCCTTGGCGTGAACGATCTGCCAGTCGTAGTCGCGCCAGCTGGTCGCCCGGGCGAGCGCCCGGCGCACCGTCACGGCGACCGCCTCTGGCGAGAAGCCGAGCAGGATCGCACCCTCCGGCAGCGCCTCCTTGACCGCGGCCGCGATCGTCTTCGCGTCGGCCTCTGCGGGGAGGCCGTTCACGGCGGCGTCGATCGCCTCCAGAGCGGTGTCCGGCTCGAGGAAGAAGTCTCCGGCGAGCTGGAAATCCGCGATCAGGCCGTCGACCACCTCCAGGTCGACGACGACGAGCTTTCCACCCGGGACCTTGTACTCACCATGCATGCCCTCAGCCTACGACCGAGGCGGGGGCACCTTCCTCGGCTGTCCCCACTCGTCGAGTTGACGTTCCGGCTGGCGGGTCATGCTGACCGCCAGTCCGATGAGCACGAGCACGAGCAGCATCCCCATGATGAGCAGGATGGCGAAGCCCACCTCCTGGTGGTTCTGCACCGTCGCCGGGTTGTCGATGGGCGCCAGCCGTAGCAGCCCGAGGGTGAAGTCGAGTCCCATGACGCACCTCCTTCGGCGACAGTGTGCGGCCACGGGAGGACGTGGCGCTAGACACGACTCGGGAAGCGCTCCACCAGCCACTCGGTGAGGTCGGCGAAGACCTCCGCCCGATTCGTCTCGTTGAAGATCTCGTGCCGCGCGCCCTCGTAGACGATCGTCGTCACGTCGCTGAGCCCGGACCGGGTGCGGAAGGCGCGCTCGAGCCGGCGGGCGCTCGCCGTCCCGCCCAACGGGTCGTCCGACCCGACCTGGATCAGCACCGGCAGGTCGTGCGCGAGGCGCCGGGCCGGGCGCCCGATCAGGCGCGCCGCGTCGAGCGTCCCGAACAGCTTCTGCAGCGGGGTGAGGGTGGTTAGGGGGTCCTCGACGAACGCCCGGGCGACCTCCGGGTCGCGGCTCAGCCACTCCGCCCCGGTGGTCCCGAGGTGGGCGTGCCGCTTGTTGAGGTCGCCGCTGTTCATCGACCCGGGCATCCGGTACGCGGTGCCCGACAGCACCATCGCGTCGTATTCGTCGCTGTAGCGGTTGAGCAGCAGCTGCCCGATCAGCGAGCCCCAGCTGTGCCCCACGTACGCCAGGGGCAGCGACGGGTTCTCGGCGCGGATGACGTCGCTGAACGCGTGGACGTCGCGGATCGCCGCCCGCAGCCCTCCCGGCCCCAGGCGGCCGAGCTTGCTCGCATCGCCGTGCCACTGATCCATGCCGGTGCGCCCGTGCCCGAGATGGTCGTCGGCGTAGACGAGGAACCCCGCCGCGGCGAGGTGCTCGGCGAGCGCACGGTAGCGTCCGGCGTGCTCCCCGACGCCGTGGGCCAGTTGCACGGCCGCGGCCGGTCGTGAGCCGGTGGGCTCGGGGGCGTACACATCGAAGTGGATGCGGACGCCGTCCACGTCGTCGAAGGTCCTGTCCTGCTCGGTCTGCACGGGGTCATTCTGGCGTACGCCGCCGGCGAAGAGGGGTTGTTTAGCCTTGCTAATTTGTTAGGCTAACTAAACATGAATGGACGACTCTCGACTCACGACCTGAGCGGTGTCCTCCGGATCGCGGTGGCACGGCTCTCGCGGCGCCTCCGCGCCGAGAAGGAGGACGACGAGCTGAGCGACTCGCAGACCGCCACCCTGGCCTACCTCGTGCGCGAGGGCTCCGTCACCATCGGCCGGCTCAGCGAGTACGAGCGCGTGAAGCCTCCGTCGATGAACCGCACGATCAACCGCCTCGAGGAGGCCGGATACGTCGAGCGCACGGCCGACGCGGCGGACGGACGCAAGGTCGTCGTCATCCCCACCCACCGCGGCGTCGAGCTCGTCGCCGAGACGCGCCGCCGGCGGGACGCCTGGCTGCACCAGCGCCTCCGCACGCTGACGCCCGAGCAGCGCGCGACGCTGGCCGAGGCCGCCTCGATCATGCGGGAGCTCGCCGACTCGTGAGTTCCATGTTCCGATCCCTCGCCGGGGTCAACTACCGCATCTGGGCAGCGGGGGCGATCGTCTCCAACGTCGGCACGTGGATGCAGCGCACCGCACAGGACTGGATCGTCCTGACCCAGCTCACCCACAACAACGCGTCCGCCGTCGGCTTCGTCATGGCGCTGCAGTTCGGCCCGCAGCTCCTGCTGCTGCCGGTCACCGGATGGGCGGCCGACCGCCTCGACCGCCGGAAGCTGCTCATGGCCACGCAGGGCGCGATGGGCCTTCTCGGGCTCGGACTCGGCATCCTCACCGTCACCGGTGCGGTGCAGCTCTGGCACGTCTACCTCTTCGCCCTGCTGCTGGGCGTGGTCGCCGCCTTCGATGCCCCCGCGCGTCAGACCTTCGTCTCCGAGCTCGTCGCCGGACCGAACCTCTCCAACGCCGTCGCGCTCAACTCGGCGTCGTTCAACGCTGCCCGCCTGCTCGGGCCGGCCGTCGCGGGCCTGCTCACAGCGGCCGTCGGCGCGGGGTGGGTGTTCCTCATCAACGCCGCGACGTTCGGCGCAGTGCTGCTGTCGCTGGCGATGCTGCGGCGGGAACAGCTCTACCGTGCGGAGCGGGCGAAGCGCTCGCGCGGCGGACTCGTCGACGGCTTCCGATACGTCCGCCGCCGCCCGGACATCATGGTCATCCTGATCATGGTGTTCCTTATCGGCACCTTCGGGCTCAACTTCCCGATCTTCATCTCGACCATGTCGGTCAGCGTGTTCCACCAGGGCGCCGGCGAGTACGGCATCCTGTCGTCGATCATGGCCGTCGGGTCCGTCGTGGGCGCGCTCCTCTCCGCGCGCCGCGACCGGCCGCGCGTCTCCCTGCTGTTCGCGGGCGCCGCGTTCTTCGGCTTCGGCTGCGCCCTCGCGGCGGTGATGCCGACCTACTGGCTGTTCGCGATCGCCCTGATCGTGATCGGCGTCTCGTCGCAGACGCTGATGACCACGGCGAACGGTACGGTCCAGATGACCACCGACCCGGTCCTCCGCGGCCGCGTCATGGCCATCTACATGGCGATCTTCATGGGAGGGACGCCCATCGGCGCTCCCATCGTCGGCTGGGTCGCCGACGCTTTCGGCCCGCGCTGGGCGATGGGCGTCGGTGCTGCCAGCGGGTTCGCCGCGGCGCTGGTCGGCGTCTTCTACCTCGTGAAGTACCGCGGACTCCGCCTGCGGTTCGAGGGGATGCGGCCCAACTTCGTCCTCGCACCGCGCGAGGTGGTCCGCGAAGGACTCGAGACGACCGAGGCGACGGCCACCCGCACCTCCTGAGGCTCCGATAGGGTGCGGGGATGTTCCCTGTCAGCGAGCCCTTCGCCCACGGTCACGTCGAGAATCCGGACGGCGACAGCATCTACTGGGAGACCAGCGGCAACCCCGACGGCGTTCCAGTCCTGTGGCTCCACGGCGGCCCCGGCTCCGGCCTCCGCACGGGCAACTACCGCAAGCGCTACGACCCGGACGCGTTCCTCCTGGTCGGGATCGACCAGCGCGGGTGCGGGCGCAGCACCCCTCTCGTCGTCGATGCGCTCGACCGCCTCCCTGCGAACACCACCGACGGCCTCATCGCCGACATCGAGCTCGTCCGCGAACGGCTTGGCATCGACCGGTGGGTGGTGACCGGCGGCTCCTGGGGCTCGACGCTGTCCCTCGCATACGCTCTCGCCCATCCCGACCGCGTGCTCGGGATCGTGCTCTCCGCGGTGACGACGACCGGCCGCGACGAGGTCGACTGGATCGCCGAGACCATGGGCCGCGTCTTCCCCGAGGCGTGGGAGCGGCTGGAGCGCGCCTCCCACCGCCGCCCCGGCGAGCGCGTCGTGGAGGCGTACGCCCGCGTGCTCGCGACCGGCTCACCGGAGGAGCGGGTAGCGGCCGCGCTCGACTGGGAGCAGTGGGAGTCGACCCACGTCTCCCTCGACCCCAACTTCGTACCCGGCCCGATGTTCGACGACGCGGTCGAGCGGCAGGTGTTCGCGACCCTCGTCACGCACTACTGGGCGAACGACGCCTTCCTGCCCGGCGACCGCGCCATCCTGAACCGGGTGAGCGAGCTGGCGCACATCCCGGCCGTACTCATCCACGGCCGCCACGACGTCAGCGGACCGGTGATCACACCCTGGCTGCTGCATAGGCGGTGGCCGGCCAGCCGGCTGATCGTGGTCGAGGACGAAGGGCACGGCGGCCCGCAGATGTCGGAGCGCTTCGCGGAGGCGATGACCGCCTTCGCCGCTCAGGGAGGATAGGGACGTGACTCTCGACCTGACCGCGCTGACCCGGCGCGCCCTCGGCCTGGTGCCCGTAGATGGGCGCATCGTGATCGGCGTCGCCGGCAGCCCCGGATCGGGCAAGACCACGCTCGCCCGCGCGATCGCCGAACGAGCGAACGAGCTGGCCGGCGGCGGCACCGCCGTGCACCTGCCGATGGACGGCTTCCACCTGGCGAACGCCACGCTCGACGACCTCGGCCGCCACGACCGCAAGGGCGCGATCGACACGTTCGACGGCTGGGGCTTCGCCGCTCTGCTCGCGCGGGTGCTGGCCGAGCGGTCGAACGTCGTCTACGCGCCGGCGTTCGAGCGGACGGTGGACGAGCCGGTCGCCGGATCCATCGCCATCCGGCCGGAGACCCGGCTGGTGGTCGCCGAGGGCAACTACCTGCTGGTGGACGCGGACCCGTGGTCGCGCATCCCGTCGCTGCTCGCGGAGAGCTGGTTCGTGGCAACGCCCGTGGAGGAGCGGATGCGGCGCCTCGTCGACCGGCACACCCGCCACGGCCGAACGGTCGAGGCGGCGACGGCGTGGGCCCGCGATGTCGACGGCGCGAACGCCGTGCTGATCGAGGCCTCGCGCCCGCGGGCCACGCTGGTCGTCGACGGCACGGCCGGACTCCCAGCTTCGCCCGCCTAGGGTGGAGGGATGACCTCCCCCGCCCGCGTGACGGTGTACGGCGCCGACTGGTGCCGCGACTGCATCCGCTCCAAGTCCCTCCTCGACCGCCTCGGCACCGACTACGAGTACATCGACCTCGTCGCGCGCCCGGAGGAGGCGGACCGCGCCCGCGAGATCAGCGGCCGCACGAACATCCCGGTCATCGTCCTCCCGGACGGCAGCCACCTGGTCGAGCCGACCGACCCGGAGCTCGAGGCCGCGCTGCGCGGCTGAGCGTCACTGCACCTGTTCGACGAGGGCGCCCTGGTCCGTTCGGCTCCAGATCGCATTCGATCCGTCGCGGAACCGGAGCAACCCGATACCCAATTTGCCCGACATCGCGACAGGGCGGAGTTCGTTCGACACGGACGCCGAGTCGACGGGAAAGCTCCAGTCCTTGTCCTGGTTGCTCCACGACGCCCAGTGAGCGCCGGGCGGCAGACAGGTGAGACGGAGCGGCGGGTAGGTGCCATTGGCGAACTTCGACTTGGCGACCACTTCCACTTCATAGACCGGGTTCGCAGATGAGTTCCGCAGCATGATCCCGTAGGCCACCCTCGAGCCCTCGTGGATTTCGGCTGCGAACCAGGCGGAGACGCGCTCGGCTTGGTCTTTCCTCGCACGTTCGTGATCACGCGCTCCCAAGCTCCGCGCGGTCATCCATGCCATCACGGCAATACCGAGCGCTCCGAGTGACGCGATCGCCGCGACCCAGTCTGCAACAGTTCCAAAATCCATAACAAGATGCATAGCAGACCGAAGCGTCCACCCCGATGCCACTGTCCGCAATGGAGCCCTCAGGCCGGCAGGACCTGCACGATCCCCTCGAGCCCCGAGAAGTCGCTCACGTTGTGCGTCACGACGGCGGCATGGTTGGCCCGAGCGACCGACGCGATCATCAGGTCGGCAATACGGCCCCGAGGGGTGCGCCCGGAGGCGTAGACGGCTTCGACGATTCTTCCGTAGTACTGCGCGGCGACATCGTCGAAGGGAAGCCCCCGACCGAATGCCCGCCGCAACTCCATGACCTGTAGGCGCCGCTCGGCAACGATCGTGCGCTCGAGACCAGGACGCACCAGCCCCTGTTCGAGCTCGGCATAGCTGATCGATGACACCGCCACCTCGTCGATGCCATCAGGTATGGTGTAGCCGCCGCCGATCAGGACATTGGTGTCGAGGATCGCTCTCATTTCCAGGGATCCCTGAGGTCGGAGTCGTCTCTCTGCGCTTGCAGTTCGGCCGCCCAGGCCGGGTTGCCGGGAGCAGCTAGGACGGCGCGGACGTGCTCCGCGGGAATCCATCCAGACCCGGAATGCGGTACGACGTCGGCGATCGGATGCCCGTGGCTCGTGATGATGTACGTCTCGCCGTCCTGGACCTCGTTCAGCATGTGTGTGGGGTTCTGGCGCAACTGACCGACGCTGATGCTGTGAGGTTCACGGCGGTGAGTGGGGATCATGGCTCCATGATACGGACCGCATTAGACAAAAGTCTACGCGCGGCTGAGCGTCTCCTCACCACCTCACCCGACGGGTTGGCCATCCGCGCCCGCAGGCGTTAGGTGGCGGTCATGGAGTATTCACACCTCGGCCGGTCCGGCCTGAAGGTCTCCCGTCTCGTCCTCGGCACCATGAACTTCGGGCCGCAGACGAGCGAGGAGGACTCGCACCGGATCATGGACTCCGCGCACGACGCGGGCATCAACTACTTCGACACGGCCAACGCCTACGGTCAGCACCTCGGCAAGGGTGCGACCGAGACGATCATCGGGAACTGGTTCAGCCAAGGCGGCGGCCGGCGCGAGCGCACCGTACTCGCCACCAAGCTGTACGGCGACATGGGCGACTGGCCCAACGAGGGCCGGCTGTCGGCGCTCAACATCCGCCGCGCGCTGGATGCCAGCCTCAAACGGCTGCAGACCGACTACATCGACATCTACCAGTTCCACCACATCGACCGGGGAACCCCCTGGGATGAGATCTGGCAGGGCATCGAGACGGCCATCGCGCAGGGCAAGATCCTCTACGCCGGATCGAGCAACTTCGCCGGCTGGCACATCGCGACCGCTCAGGCCGAGGCCCGCAAGCGGAACCTCCTCGGACTGGTGAGCGAGCAGTCCATCTACAACCTCCTCACCCGCCAGGTGGAGCTGGAGGTGCTGCCCGCCGCGCAGGCGAACGGCGTCGGCGTGATCGCCTGGTCGCCACTGCAGGGCGGCCTGCTCGGCGGCGTCGTCCGCAAGCAGAACGAGGGCAAGCGCCGCCTGGAGGGACGCGCGGCCGAGACGCTCGAGAAGCACCGCGACGCGATCGAGGCGTATGAGGCGTTCGCGGAGGAGCTCGGCCACGAGCCCGGCGACCTCGCTCTCGCGTGGCTGCTGACGCGCCCGGGAGTGACGGGACCGATCATCGGGCCGCGGACGCAGGAGCAGCTCGACGGCGGCCTCCGCGCGCTCGACATCCACCTCGACGACGCGGCGCTCGGCCGCCTCGACGAGATCTTCCCGGGCCACCGCACGGCGCCCGAGGACTACGCCTGGTGACCCCGGGCGCGACCGGCACGACCATCACGGAAGGACAGCAGTGAAGACACGCACCATCGGAGACGTCCAGGTCTCGGCCATCGGCCTCGGCGGGATGCCCATGTCGATCGAGGGGCGCCCGGACCGGGAGCGCTCGATCAAGACCATCCACGCCGCCCTCGACGAGGGGATCACCTTCATCGACACCGCGGACGCCTACCACCTCCACGCGGACGAGGTCGGACACAACGAGGAGCTCATCGCCGAGGCGCTGCGCACCTGGGACGGCGATGCGTCGAGCATCCTCGTCGCCACCAAGGGCGGCCACCTCCGCCCGGGCGACGGCTCGTGGACCGTCGACGGCAGCCCCGAGTACATCAAGAGCGCGGCGAAGGAGTCGCTGCGCCGACTCGGCGGCGACGCGATCGGGCTGTACCAGTTCCACCGCCCCGACCCGGACGTCCACTACGCCGACTCGGTGGGAGCCGTCCGCGACCTCCTCGACGAGGGTGTGATCCGCATGGCCGGTATCTCGAACGCGAACCCGCAGCAGATCCGGGAGGCGAACGACATCCTCGGCGGCCGGCTGGTCTCGGTGCAGAACCAGTTCTCGCCGGCGTTCCGGTCCAGCGAGCCGGAGCTGCGCCTCGCCGACGAGCTCGGCATCGCGTTCCTCCCGTGGAGCCCGCTCGGCGGGATCTCGTCGGCCGCCGACCTCGGCAGCCGCTTCGAGCCCTTCAAGCAGGTGGCCGACGACCGGGGCATCAGCCCGCAGGTCGTCGCCCTCGCCTGGCACCTGGCGCAGAGTCCGCACGTCATCCCCATCCCCGGCTCCTCGCGTCCGGAGACCATCCGCGACTCGGTGACCGCGGCGGATGTTGAGCTCACCGACGAGGAGCTGGCGCGACTGAACGCCGCCTGAGCCGAGCTGCCCGGTGCGTCGACCCGCCCGGTGCGTCAGGCCGCCGAAGCTTCGGCGGCCTCCGCACCGGGCACCTGGTCGAACCGGAAGGTGCGCCGGAAGCGTTCCACCAGCTCCGCGCGACCGGCGAGCACGTCGAGTCGCGGCGAACCCTCGCCGAGGAGCGCGGCCAGCTGATCCGGCTGCAGCTGGAACTCCAGCACGTCGTCCGGTGACGGCACCGCCAGCCGGCCGTGGGGGTGCGGCAGCGCATCCGGACCGACGTCGAGCACGTCGAGCGAGCCGCCGTCGACGATCGCGCTGATCGACGCCTCGCCGACATGCAGCAGGTACTCCGTCGCGGGCAGGCGCTCCGCATCCGCTCCCCGGAACGCGGCGCGCAGGGTGACGCCGAGCGCGTCGGCCGTGAACACGTCCCCTGGAGTCGGCCCCTCGGACGGCAGCGCCCATCCCCACCGCTCCAGCGCCAGCACCACCGGCTCCAGCTCGCGGCCGAGCGGCGTCAGCTCGTAGCCCCCGCGCACCGCGGGCACGCGGCGCACGACGCCGGCCTCCTGCAGTTCCTTCAGCCGGTCGCTGAGGATGTTCGTCGGGATGCGCGGCAGGCCGGCCTTGAGGTCGCTGTAGCGGCGCGCACCCGCGAGGAGGTCGCGGACGATGAGCAGTGCCCACCGCTCCCCGACCCGCTCGAGGGCGCGCGCCGTACCGCCGGACTGTCCGAAGCCGCGCGGGGACCGTGTGGCCATACGGTCAGGCCTGCGCCGGGGCGCCGGCTCCCTGCTCGGCGAGGTAGGCCTCCGGGCCCTTCTCGACGGCCGCCGGGACCATGTAGAGGAAGGACAGGTTGTTGCCGTCCGGGTCCTCCAGGTCGCGGGAGTACATGAAGCCGTAGTCCTGCGCGGGGCGCGGCTCGCTGCCGCCCGCCTCCAGTCCCTTGGCGAGGATGGCATCGACCTCCTCGCGCGAGTCCTGGCTCAGGGCGACGGAGGCGCCGGCCTGCGTGCGCGGGTCGATGATCTCCTTGTCGGTGAACGTGGCGTAGAACTCACGCGTCTGCACCATGAAGTAGATCGTGTCGCTGAGGACGACGCAGGCCGCGTTGTCGTCGGTGAACATCGGGTTGATTGTGTACCCGAGCGCCTCGTAGAACGCCTTCGAGCGGTCGAGGTCGTTCGTCGTGAAGTTGACGAAGATGTTGAGTGACATGGTGTGCTCCCAAGGGTGTCGAGTGATCCGAACACGCCTTAGCTTGCTCTTTGCAAGTTCACTTGTCAATAGCAAGTAAAGTCCGCGACCGGATCTTCTCGATCGACTCCTGCATCTCCGGCGCCAAGTGGATGCGCCCCTCCGACTCCGCCTGCTCCAGCACGTCGGCCTGGGCTGCGTCCGCCGCTGTGAACCACGAGGCGATCGTCACGCCGTGCCCCGGCCGCGACACCACGCGGATCGCATCGCCCGCGCCGACGGTGCCCGACTTCACGACCGAGAGGTACGCCCCGGGCCGCCCCTCGTCGGCGAACCGCTTCACCCAGTGCGGCTCCCGCATCCGGCGCTGGAACGTCGAACACGGGCTGCGCGGACAGGTCACCTCCAGCACCAGCTCGTCACCGACCGCCCAGCGCTCGCCGATCTCGGCGCCGTTGACGTCGATCCCGATCGTGCGCAGGTTCTCTCCGAACAGCCCGGCGGGGATGTCGCGCCCGAGTTCCCCGGCCCAGAACGCCGCGTCTTCATCGGCGTAGGCGTAGACCGCCTTCGATGCGCCGCCGTGATGCTTCCGGTTCGCCTGCACATCGCCGTGCAGACCAAGCGGGCGCACCCGCAGCCGCTTCTCCACGGGGCGCTTGTCGATCGCGGTGACCCCGACCACCCCCGAGTCGTGGAGCAGTTGCTCCACCCGGCACACCGCGAGAACCTCCGCCATCGACTCCGATCCCATCGGGCCAGTATCCCAGGCTCCGGTCAGCGGACGCCGCGCATCATCCGCAGCACCCACGGGCTGATCACCGCGAGCAGGATGCCGATCGCGACCGCGACCCCGCCGATCAGCGAGAAGTACAGCGCCTCGCTGTGGGGGTTGTAGAGCTTCGCGAGCTGGCCGGCCATCGCCGTCCCGAGCGCCACCGACAGGAAGTACAGGGCGACCATCTGGGCCTGGAACTTGCGCGGCGCGAGCTTGGTCGTCACCGACAGCCCCGGAGGCGAGATCAGCAGCTCGGCGATCGTGAAGACGAACAGGATGCCGACCATCGCCAGCAGCGGCGTGCTGTTCTCGCCGCCGCCCGACCAGAACAGGAAGAGGAAGAACGCCAGGCCCATCAGCACGGTACCTGCCGCGAACTTGATCGGCGCCGACGGCTGCTTGGCGCCCCACTTCGTCCAGATGGCGGCGAACACGCCGGACAGCACGATGATGAAGATCGGATTGATGGACTGCACCCACGACACCGGGAACTCCCACCCGAACAGGTTCCGGTCGAGCCGCTTGTCGGAGTAGATCGTGACCACGGTGAACTGCTGCTGGTACAGGGACCAGAACGCCGCATTGGTGATGAACAGCGGGATGAACGCGACCAGCCGGCTGCGCTCGTCGCTGTTAACCAGCTTCGAGCCCATCATCACCGCGAAGTACGCGATGGCGGCGACGATCGTCACGCCGATCACCCAGAGCGCCAGGTTGGATGCGTTCACCACGCCGGTCAGCACCAGCACCAGGATGACGACCACGCCGGCCGCTCCGATCCCGATCATCAGCGGGTACCGCGAGCGCGGCAGCGGGTTCGGGACGACGCGCGACGCATCCGGCAGCCGCTTGCGGCCGATGGAGTACTGGATGAGGCCGATCGCCATCCCGACCGCAGCCAGCCCGAAGCCCCAGTGGAAGCCGAGGGTCGTCTGCAGCAGGCCGGTCAGGAGCGGCCCGAAGAAGGCGCCGAGGTTGATTCCGAGGTAGAAGAGCGAGAAGCCGGCGTCGCGGCGCGGGTCCTTCTCCTCGTACAGCGTGCCGACGATGCGCGTCGCGTTCGCCTTCAGCCCGCCACTGCCGAGCGCGACGAAGAGCAGACCGACGAGCACACCCGCCACGCCCGGGATGAGCGCCAGCGAGATGTGGCCCGCCATGATGACGACAGCGCTCCAGAACAGCACGCGCTCGGAGCCGAACAGCCGATCGGCCAGCCACGCGCCGAGGATGGTCGAGAGGTAGACCGCGCCGCCGTACGCGCCGACGACGCCGGTCGCGGTCGCCTCGTCGATGCCCAGGCCGCCCCGCGCGGCGGAGTAGTAGAGGTAGATGAGCAGGATGCCCTGCATCCCGTAGAAGGAGAACCGCTCCCACATCTCCACGCCGAAGATGTTCGCCAGCGCGCGCGGCTGTCCGAAGAAGCCGTGGCTCGCGTCGTCCTCGCGCCGCGCCGGCGCGGTGTCCGTATCGCTCATGGCGCCCATGGTGCCACTGTGGAGCGCGGTGCGAAACGCCCGTTCTGCCCCCGGCGTCGGCGTCCGGGTGCGAGGTTCTGCGCCGAGCGCGCACGATTTGGCCGCAATCCTGGGTTTCACGCAACGAATCCCCATAAGCTCAGCGCATGGACAACCTCGATCGCAGCATCCTCGACCTCCTGCGGCAGAACGCGCGCGCCGGGTACGGCGACATCGGCTCCGTCGTGGGGCTCTCGGCGTCGGCCGTGAAGCGGCGCGTCGACCGGCTGGTCGCCGACGGGGTCATCCGCGGGTTCACCATCCAGGTCGACCCGGCGATCGACGGCATGAGCACCGAGGCCTACGTCGAGCTGTTCTGCCGCGGCACGGTATCGCCGGAGGAGCTGCTCCGCATCCTTTCGGCCGTGCCGGAGGTGGTGGATGCGGGGACGGTTACGGGGAGCGCCGACGCGATCGTCCACATCCGCTCGCGCGACATCCCGAGCCTGGAGGCGGCGCTCGAGAAGGTCCGGCTCGCCCCCAACGTCGATCACACGCGGAGCGCGATCGTACTGTCGCGCCTGATCAACCGCGGGAGCTGAGCTGGACATGGCCTGCGAGAACGTTCAGCGCCAGCCGGGCGTGCGATGGCCGGGTCCGAGCGCGGACACGGGCAACAGTGGGACGATGGGCGCATGAAGCTGCTCGTTGTCGAAGACGATCCGGACATGGGAGGTCTCGTCCAGCGCGGCCTCGCGGCCGAGGGCTACGACGTCACTCTGGTCACGAACGGCGTGGATGCGATGATCGCGCTGCGCTCCGACGCCTTCTCGGCCGCCGCGATCGACGTCATGCTGCCCGGGATGAGCGGGTTCGAGCTGTGCCGTCACATCCGCGAGGCGGCGAACCCGATGCCGATCCTGCTGCTGACCGCACGCGACGCCATCGAGGACCGCGTCCACGGCCTGGACTCCGGCGCCGACGACTACCTGACCAAGCCCTTCGCCTTCGCCGAGCTCGCCGCCCGCGTGCGCGCCCTGCTGCGCCGCGAGCCCACCGGGATGCGGCCCCAGGTCACCGTGGGCCGGCTCACGATCGACTCGCACGAGCACCAGGCGCTCGTCGGGGGGCACGAGATGCCGCTCAGCCGGCGCGAGTTCACCCTGCTTCGCCTGTTCGCCACCAACCCGGACAAGACGCTCTCGCGCTCCGACATCCTGGAGTCGGTGTGGGGCACGACCGAGAACATCGGCACGAACGTCATCGACCAGTACGTCTCGTATCTGCGTAAGAAGCTGGACGCGGCGGGCGCGGGTCTCTCGATCGTCACCGAGCGGGGCCGCGGCTACCGCCTGGATGCGCGCAACGCCGTGGAGGCGAAGCGCCCGGCCGACTCCCCCGCGCACGACGCAGCCTCAGCCCCGTGAACCGGCTGCGGCGCCTGTCGATCACGGCGCGGATCACGATCGGCAGCCTGGTCGTCGCCGCCCTGTTCGCACTCGTCGCAGTCGTCGTCATCCGCATCGGCGTCTCGTCCATCCTGCACAACGCAACGGTCACGCTGCTCACGAACGACGTGGCGGCGCCGGCGGAGGGCTTGGCGAGCAGGCCCAGCGGCCCGTTCGACCTGCCCGGCGGCGGTCAGGAGCTGGCGATCGTCTCCGCGGACGGCACCATCCTCGCGTCCACTCTGCCGGAGTCGCTGGAGGATCGGATCGGCAGGCTGACCACTCAGGGCGACCAGGCGCGGGAGGTGCAGGCCGGCGACGAGCACTACCTCGTGCTCACGCGGACCGTCAACACGTCGGACGGCGTGAGGCACATCGTGGCGGCCCGGAACGAGGAGACGACCGCCCTCGTGGTGGACCGTCTGACCGCAGCGCTGCTGGCGGGCGCCGGCGTGCTGATCTTCGCGTTCGGCGCGGCGTCCTGGCTGCTGACGCGTACGGCTCTGCGCCCGGTGAGCCGGATGCGCGAGCAGGCCGACCTCATCGCCGCCTCCACACCGGAGGAGGCCGGCCTGCTGCCGGTCGGCCCGGCGCAGGACGAGCTCTCGGAGCTCGCGACGACGCTCAACGACCTGATCCTTCGGCTGCGGGCGTCGGCCGACCGCGAGCGGCAGATGGTGTCGGACGCGAGCCACGAGCTGCGGACGCCGCTAGCCGTGCTGCGTGGGCAACTGGAGCTGGCGGAGCTGGACGCGGGCGACCCGGATGCGCTGCTGCACGACATCCGCTCGTCGCATTCGACCGCGATCCGCCTCGGGCAGCTGGCGAACAACCTTCTGGAGCTGTCGCGCATCGAGGCGGGTCCGTCGAGTGGCCGGATCGACTGGCGGACGCTCGTCGACGAGTTGACGGACGCGATCGACCGGGCCCGCCTGCTGGTGAGCAGCGACGACGACGCTGCGGGGATCTCGGTGGACTTCGAGTACGACCCGCGCCGGCGGCCGTCGCCGGGCTCGAAGGTGGCGCTCTCACCGACCGACTTCGGACGCATCCTGGACAACTTGCTGGGCAACGCGATCACCGCCATCCGGTCGACGGGCGGTGAGCGGCCGGAGGCGACCGTCACGGCGTCGCTCACTCTCGTCGACGAGGTGGACGGCGGCGGCGACGCGGTCGTGCTGACGGTGCGCGACACCGGG
>JAEWJG010000417.1 GCA_023386675.1 Actinomycetes bacterium | reverse complement strand
GTCGAGAACGCCTCCGGCGACGACAGCGCCGAGCGCATCCGCCGGGAGGCTCCGCACGTCGTCCTCATCGAGTCGAAGGCCAATCTCGGCTTCGCCGGCGGCTGCAACCTCGGTGTCCGCAACGCCTCCGGCGAGTACGTCGCGTTCCTCAACAACGACGCCAAACCGGACGCCGCCTGGGTGCGCGCCGCCGTCGAGCGCTTCGAGTCCAGCTCCCGCGTCGGTGCGGTCGCGAGCCGCGTGCTCGACTGGGACGGCGAGAAGGTGGACTACATCGGCTCGGCCATGACGTGGTTCGGGCAGGGCTACAAGCCGCTGACCGCACAGCCGGTACCGACGACGCCGGATGTGCCCAAGGACGTGTTGTTCGGCACCGGCTCCGCGATGTTCGTCCGCCGCTCGGTGTACGAGGAGCTCGGCGGCTTCGACGAGCGCTTCTTCATGTTCTTCGAGGACGTCGACCTCGGTTGGCGTCTCAACCTGGCCGGCCACCGGTTCGTCTACGAGCCCGCGTCGCTCGCCTTCCACAAGCACCACGCCTCGATGTCGTCCTTCGGCGCGTTCAAGGAGAGCTACCTCCTGGAACGCAACGCGCTCTTCACGCAGTACAAGAACCTGGGCGACGAGGCGCTGGCCACGGCGCTTCCGGCGACCCTGGCGCTCACCGTCCGGCGCGGCGTCGCCAAGGGCGGCCTCGACTCGACGGAGTTCGACCTGCGGAAGGGCGGCTCGAACGACCCGACCATGGAGATCGACAAGGAGACGGTCGCCGCGGTCTACGCGATCGACCAGTTCGTCGAGCACCTGCCCGGCCTCGTGGCCGACCGGGAGCACATCCAGAGCACCCGCGTCGTCGCGGACAGCCGCATCTGGTCGCTGTTCGGCGAGACCGACGCGCCGTCGTACACCGACGAGCACTACCTGGAGGGGTACGACAAGCTCGCCACCGCCTTCCCGGTCACCGAGAGCCCGGCGGTCACGCGCGTCCTGATCATCACCGGCGACCCGATCGGCGCCAAGATGGCCGGCCCGGCGATCCGCGCGTGGAGCATGGCGGAGGCGCTGGCGAAGGACAACCTCGTCACCCTGGTCTCGCTCGCCGGCCTGGAGCCGGTGTCCGCGCCGTTCGACGTCGTGCACATCCGTCCGGGTGACGACCGCGCGATGAAGGCGCTGGAGCGCGAGAGCGACGTCATCGTCTTCCAGGGCCTCGCGATGGCGCTGTTCGAGAGCCTCCGCAAGACCGACAAGATCATCGTCGCCGACGTCTACGACCCGATGCACCTGGAGCAGCTGGAGCAGGGCAAGGAGCTCGGCCGGGCGCAGTGGGACAAGCAGGTCCTGGATGCGACCGACGTGCTCAACGAGCAGCTGGAGCGCGGCGACTTCTTCCTCTGCGCCTCGGAGCGGCAGCGGCACTTCTACCTCGGCCAGCTCGCGGCGCTCGGCCGCATCAACCCGGCCAACTACGACGACGACCCCGACCTCGACCACCTCATCGACGTGGTCCCGTTCGGGCTCTCCGAGACCCCGCCGGCGCACGAGCGCGACGTGCTCAAGGGCGTCCTGCCCGGCATCGGCCGCGACGACAAGCTGCTGCTCTGGAGCGGTGGGCTCTACAACTGGTTCGACCCGAAGTCCCTCATCGAGGCGGTCGCGCGCCTGGCGGCCACCCACGGCGACGTACGGCTGTTCTTCCAGGGCACGAAGCACCCGCATCCCGGCGTGCCCGAGATGGGCATCGTGGCGGAGTCGCGCCAGCTCGCCCGCGACCTCGGCGTGCTCGACACGGCGGTGTTCTTCAACAGCTCGTGGGTGGACTACGCCGACCGGCAGAACTACCTGACCGAGGCGGATGCGGGCGTCAGCACGCACTTCTCGCACGTCGAGACGACGTTCTCGTTCCGGACGCGCATCCTCGACTACCTCTGGGCCGGGCTGCCCATGGTGGTCACCGAGGGCGACCACTTCGCTCAGCTGGTCGAGGAGGAGAAGCTCGGAATCGTCGTTCCCTCCGGTGACGTCGCGGCCCTGGCCGCTGCGCTCGAGAAGGTGCTGTACGACGACAAGTTCATCGCCTCGGCGAAGCGCAACGTCGCCCGCGTGCGGCAGCGCTACTTCTGGAGCGTCGTCCTCGCACCGCTCGTGGACTTCGTCGCCGACCCGCGGCACGCGGCGGACCTGGTCGCTCGCGGCGTCGTCGGCTCGGGCGCGCCCGTCAAGCGGGCGACGACCCGGCGGAAGAAGCACGGCGTCCGGCACGACGTCGGCCTGTTCTTCCACTACCTGCGCAACGGCGGGCCGGCCGTCGTGGCGAAGAAGATCCGGAGCCGGCTGGGGCGGCGATGACCGACGCGGGGGCCACGGCCCCGGTGATCGCGGTCGCACTGTGCACGCACAACGGCGCCCGGTTCGTCCGGAGGCAGCTCGCGGGCATCCTGGCCCAGACGCTGCCGCCGGCGCAGCTGGTCGTCTCGGACGACGCGTCCGCGGACGACACCGTCGCGATCGTCGAGCAGGAGGTCGCGGCGCACCGCGCCTCCGGTGCGCCGACGCCGGAGCTCGTGCTGCTGCGCAACGAGACCCCGCTCGGCGTCACCGCCAACTTCGAGCAGGCGCTGCGCGCGTGCGCGGGCGACCTGATCGCACTCAGCGACCAGGACGACGAGTGGGAGCCGGACAAGCTGGAGCGGATGGCGGCCTACTTCGCCTCGCGCCCCGGCCTGGGGTTCCTCCACACCGACGCGACGCTCATCGACGACGACAGCCGACCCGCCGGCGGCACGCTGTTCGGCGTGCTCGAGGTGACCGGCGAGGAGCGAGCGGCCGTCCACTCCGGACGCGCGTTCGACGTGTTCGTTCGCCGCAACCTGGCGACCGGGGCGACCGCCATGGTGAGCGCCGACCTGCTCCGCAGCGCGCTGCCGTTCCCCGCCGAGTGGGTGCACGACGAGTGGCTCGCCGTCCAGGCGGCGGCACGCGTCCGGCTGGAGCTGAGCGAGCGCCCGCTCACCCGCTACCGGCGCCACGACGAGAACCAGATCGGGGCGGGGGACCCCACCCTCCGCCACAAAGTCGGCCGCGTGCTCGGGCGCCGCGGGGATCGCAACCGGATGCTGGCCGTGCGCTCGCGCCTCCTCACCGAACGTCTCGCGGGGGCCGCCGACGTGCCGTGGGAGAACCGGATGCTCGCGGAGGAGAAGGCGGCGTTCGAGGCGCTGCGCGCATCCCTCCCGTCGAACCGCCTGGCACGAGCGCTGCCGGTGCTGCGGCTGGCGCGCAGCGGGCGGTACCAGCGGCTGGCTAGCCGGGGACGACTCGACGTGCTGCGCGACCTACTGCAGCCGTCCTGAGACCCGTCCCGCCGCGCTCGCGGGCGGTCACGCGGAGCATCAGGGCGCCAGCAACCGCGAAGACGACTGTCGCGGCGAGGAGAATGAGGACCACGCCGCCCGGGGGCGCCCACGGCGGAGATCCGAGCAGGAACGTCCGCATCGACCCCGCCGACCCGACCGCGTAGCGTCGCAGCACGGTCTCGAACGCCCACAGCTGCCCGGCGACGGCCAGCGCGACGACGAGCACCCGCAACCGCAGCCACGAATGCCGCGACCGGAAGGCGTCCCCGCCGAGAATCGCGGCGAGCCCCACCACCAGGCACAGGAACAGCGGGAGGTTGTAGCGGCCCTGCCAGATCATCCCGCCGCCGTGGATGTAGACCGCCTGCACCAGGGCGGGCAGCAGCAGGAACGCTCCCACCAGCACCGCGGCGACCAGCAGTCGCCGACCGCGCAGCACCAGGAGCGCGCCGACGGCGAGGGCGCCGATCGCGACGCCCCAGGCGTACAGCACGCCGTCGGGAGCCGGCGTGTCCAGCCATCCGAACAGGCCGACCAGACCCTGCGAGTACCCCACGCTGCCCACGAGCACGCGCTCGAATCCGGTGAACGGTGAGGCACCGACGCCGGGGAACCGCAGGGCGTCCTCGGGATGCGCGATCGCGTTCGCGAGCGAGTTGGTCGCGAGCGTCCAGCCCAGCGCCGCGATGGTCGCCGCCGCGATGGCCGCCATCGCTGCGATCACCGCAGGCCGGCGCATCAACTGCAGCAGCATCCGGCCGTTCGAGAGCAGCAGGGGCACCGCGATCGCGGCCAGCACCCACAGCGGAGAGAGACCGCGTGCGTTCACCGCGATCACTGCCGATACCGCGACCACGGCGGCCCGGCCGCGCAGGCGTTCGGGGTCGGGAGACAGCGTCACGCCGAGCATCCCGCAGAAGACCGCGAGGGTGGCGGTCGCCTCCACGGCGCTCGGGTTCACCGTGCCGCTGAGGAACAACAGCATCGGCGTGGCCGCGACGGCGAAGGCGAGCACCGGCATCCGGCGTTCGCGGAAGGTCATCACGACAGCGAAGGCCAGCGCGGCGAAGAGGGCGGACAGCGCCGCGCTCGCCACGCGCATCGCCATCAGGCCGCCGGCATCCCCGAAGAGCAGCGACGGCCAGCCGACCAGCGCGTAGTACAGCGGGTTGTACAGCCCGGCGGAGGTGGGTGCGACCACCGTCGCCGTCGGGTCCTCCCCGGCCGGGAGCGGGCAGGACGCGGGGATCTCGGGGTGGAAGGCGTAGCACGTGGTCCGGTGCGCGTCGGCGACGTACCGCGGCACGTGGACGAGGTTGCCCCACGCCGACGGCTCGCCGAACAACTCACCGCGTACCACGCTCGCCGCGCGCACGAGATGCGCCGGCTCGTCCGGGGAGGCCGAGGGCGGTGTCGCCCACGCCCACAGTGCGCCGAGGACGGCGAGCACCGCCCACGCGGCGAAGAAGGCCGCGACGGGTCGCGGCGGACGGCCGGGCGCGCTGACCGCGACGAACCGCGTCGTCATCAGCGTGGCCGGTGCTGCAGGCGCGCTCACCGGGCGGAGGCGGGCGTCATCGCCCACGGGCCGGCGTCAGTGACAGGAGGCACGGCCACACCCTAGCGGAGCGGCGTCACGCCTCCGGGGCGACCACCGCCTGCGGCGTGTCATCCACCGTTTCCGGCAGGGACCGCGCGCGTAGGACGCTTCCGAGGGCCAGCCAGGCGCCGCCCGCGGCCAGGGCGGCGAACAGCAGCAGGAGCAGGAGAACGCCGCCCGGAGGCGCCCACGGCGACGTGCCGAGCAGGAACGCCTTCAGCGAGCCGCCGTCCCCGACGGCGTACCGCCGGAGGGTGTTCTCGAACGCGTAGAACTGCCCGGCGGCGATCGCCACCACGACGATCCACGCCAGGCGCCGCCACGCGGTCGCGCGGGCGGAGAAGACGACCCGCTCGCCGAGCAGCACGGCGAATCCCACGATCAGGCACAGGAACAGCGGTAGGTTGTAGCGCCCCTGCCAGATGACGCCGCCACCGGTGATGTACACGCCCTGGATGATCGGCGGCAGCAGCACGAAGCAGCCCAGCAACAGCCCGGCGAGCAGCAGCCGGCGCGACCGGAGCAGCGCGAACGCGGCGAGGAGCAGGGAGCCGATCAGCGCCGTCCAGACGAAGAACACCTCGGGCGGGGCCGGCGTGTCGAGCCAGCCGAACAGGCCGATCACGCCGTGCGCGTACTCGACGGTGCGCTCCAGGGTGATGAAGAAGCCGCTCAGCGGGTTGACGCCGACGCCGGCGAAGTGCTGCGGCGTCGAATCGGGGTTGTCGACCGCATTCAGGAGCGAGTTGCTGCCGAGCGTCCATCCCGCCGCGGCCACGGTGCCGAGGACGATGACGGCGGCGGTGATCCACACGGCGCGGCGCCGCAGCAGGGCGAGGAAGGACCTGCCGTTCAGCAGGACGAGCGGGAGCGCGAGTGCGAGCAGCACCCACAGCGGGGAGAGCCCACGGGCGTTCACCGCGATGAAGCCGGAGACGGCCACCACGGCGGCGGCGCGGCCGATCGGGGCGCCTGCCGGCGCCCGGACGATGGACAGCACGCCCGCGAACACGGCGAGCGTGGCTGTCGCCTCCAGTCCGTTCGGATTCACCGACGCATCGAGGAACAACACCAGCGGTGTGACCGCGATCGCGAAGCCGAGCACCAGGAACGGCGAGGCGTTCCGCCGCCACAGCACGAGCAGCGCCAGCGCGGCGAACAGCGACGACAGGATGCCGCTGACGATCCGCATGGCGTAGATCCCTGCGTCCGTCCCGAACAGCAGGCTCGGCCAGCCGACGGCGTAGTAGTACAGCGGGTTGTAGAGGCCCGCCGTGGTCGTACCGGTGGTGAGTCCGGCCGGGTCCCGGTCGTCATGGAACGGGCAGTTCGCCGTCACGCGGGGATGGAAGGCGAAGCAGGTCTCGCGCTGGGTGTCCGCGATGTAGCGGGGGACCGTCACGACGTGACCGTCCCGCGACGGGGTGCCGACCAGCTCGCCGCGCACGACGCTCGCGGCGCGCACGATGTGCGCCGGCTCGTCCGGCGAACCCGACACCGGGGTCGCGAGCGCCCAGACCGCCGACAGCGCCGACAGGAGAGCCCAGAACACGAGGAAGACGCGGGTGGTGCTCCACGGTGCTCTGGCGATCGGGCGGGGCGTCCGCACCGCCTCGCGGACCGCCACCGGCTAGTCCTTCCCGTCCGTCAGCGCGGCGACCGTCGCCTTCAGCTCCTCGAGCTCGAGCTGCTGGATGGCGTGGCGCTCGGCGAGGGTGCGGGTCTTGGCCTCCAGCTGCGTGAGCTCCGAGCTGTGCTGGATGCACACCAGGAACAGCACCGCGATGCTGACGAAGAACACGAGGTTGACGGGGAGACCGATGCCGATCAGGTCGCCCAGCCAGTTCAGGATCTGCGGGAAGATCCCGATGATCAGCGCGAGCGTGCCGGCGACGAGCCACCAGATGGCGTGCCGCTCGCGCATCCGGCCGCGCCGCAGCATCTCGATGACGACACCGAGGGTGAGGAGGGCCGCGAGGATTCCGAAGATGTAGGTGAGAAGCGACATGTCAGGCGATCGTGGTCTCGGTGCTGGCGGCGCGCGGCCGGATGACGGCGACCACCAGGGCGAGGAACGCGCGCCCCAGGTACACGGCCGACTTGAACGGGTTGTGGCTGGGAGTGCCCGTCGTGCGCGGACGCATGGACACGGGGATCTGGCTCACCGTCAGCCCCGCTCGCGCCGCGATGACGAGCGCCTCCACCGTGTCGCCGAGATACTCGGCCGGGTAGGCGCGCGCGAAGAGGGCGACGGCGCGCGGGCCGTTCGCCTTGAAGCCGCTCGTGGTGTCCTTGAGCTTCGTGCCGGTGATCCGGCTGAGCACCACCGACAGCAGCCGCATCGCCCACTTGCGCGGGCCGCGGACGTCGTAGTCGCCCTCGCCCGCGAAGCGCGCGCCGATCGCGATGTCGGAGTCGGCCAGCGCGTTCAGCAGTGCCGGCGCGCCGGCGGGATCGTGCTGCCCATCGGCGTCGATCTGGACGACGACGTCGAAGTCGTGCGTCATGGCGTACTGGAAGCCCAGACGCATCGCCCCGCCGACGCCCATGTTGAACGGCAGGCGCGCGACCAGCGCCCCGGCCGCCTGTGCCCGGTCGGCGGTGGCGTCGAGCGAGCCGTCGTCGACGACGAGCACCGAGACGCCCGGCAGCTTCTCGCGCACCTCGGCCACGACGGTGGCCACGGACGCCTCCTCGTTGAACGCGGGCATGACGATGAGCGTCCGTTCGAGGGACGGTGGCATGGGGTTCACCTTACTGCTCACCGTGCCACCCGATTCGTGAAGACATGGCGCAGGAGCGAGCTGCTCCCGTCGCGGTCGCCGAGCCGGATCGCGCCGGGGAGCTTCGTGACGGCGTTCAGCCGGCTCGTCACGTGACGCCGTGCGGCGCGGGCGGCGTGGCGCCAGCCCATCGCGTCGAGGCGCACGGCCACGTCGTGGAAGAAGCGGCGCTCCTCGTCGAAGCGGCCGCCGTCCTGGGCGGTCAGCGACGAGACGCTGGCCTCGTGGCGCCGGTAACGGAAGGTCGGCTCCGGCAGCAGCGCCATCGTCCCGCCGTCGGCGATGATCGTCAGCTGGAGGGCGAGGTCGAGCACGATCTCGTAATCCGGGTCGAAGCCGTGCGCCGCGCGCACCGCCTCGGTGCGCCAGCAGATCGAGGGGAAGTAGGTCCAGTTGCCGCGCAGCAGGCTCACGGCGAGTGACTCCCCCTGCAGGATCACGGGATGCGACTTGGACGGACGCGACCATCCCTTCACCCGGTCGGCGAGCGGCATGACCTCCTGACCGTTCTCGGAGATCACGGTCACGCCGGGCTGGAAGTACGAGGTGCCGGGGAACCGGTCGACGGCAGCGCGCATCTGCGCGACGTACCCGGGCTCCAGCTCGTCGTCGCAGCCCATCAGCACGAAGTGCTCGCTCTCGACGAGGTCGAGCGACCGCGAGAAGTTGCCGCTCACGCCGAGGTTCACCTCGTTCAGGAGGTACTCGACGCGGGGGTCGCCCAGGCTCTGCACCCACT
>JAEWJG010000399.1 GCA_023386675.1 Actinomycetes bacterium | reverse complement strand
GGCGCCGGCCGTTCGGAATTCCTGCCGGGCGGCGGCGTCAGCGCAGGGCGTCGTGCGTGAAGCGGCCGGCGAGCAGCGTCGCGGCGACCGGCATGGTGCGCAGCTCGTCGGGCGACGCGGCGAGCGGGTCGCGGTCGAGCACCGCGACGTCGGCGGGCTGGCCGGGCGCGATGGTGGAGCGGGTGGATGCGGTGAGCGCGACCTCCGCGGACACCGCCTGCTCGGGATGCCACGGCTCGCGGCCGTCGCGACTGCGGCCGACGGCTGACGCGATGGCCGCCCACGGGTCGAGCGGGGCCACGGGTGCGTCCGAGCCGAACGCGAGCCGGGCGCCCGCGGCGTGGAGCTCGGCTAGCGGGAAGGCGCGGTCGGTGCGGCCCTCCCACAGCCGCTCGGCCACGTCCCGATCGTCCATCGCGTGCTCGGGCTGGACGCTCGCCGTCACGCCCAGGCGGGCGAAGCGCGGGATGTCGGATGCGTCGATCAGCTGCGCGTGCTCGATGCGGCCGCCCACGCCGAGGGCCTCGAACACGTCGAGGGCGCGGCGGTTCGCCTCGTCGCCGATCGCGTGCACCGCGGCGGCCAAGCCGTTGGCGGAGGCGAGCCGGAGGGCGTCCTTCAGCTCCTGCGGTGTGAGGTTGGCGACCCCGTGGCCGCCGTCCGGGTACGCGTGGGAGCAGAGGGCGGTCCGCGTGTTGAGCGACCCGTCCGAGATGATCTTCAGCGGTCCGACTGTCAGGAGGTCATCGGTGCCCGGGATCACATCGCCGGTGCGCAGACCCAGCGCGATGGCCCGGTCCAAGCCGTCGAGGTAGATGCCGAACTCCACGCGGAGGTCGCGGGCGCCCATGGCCATGCGCCGCGTCCACACCTCCAGGTTCCAGCCGTATTCGAGGTCCACGATGCCGACGACGCCGCACGTCGCCGCCACGCGCGCCGCATCCCCTGCCCACCGGTCGAGCGTCGCCTCGTCGGCCGCGCTGAGGAGGCTGGTCACGGCGAAGCTGTCGTCCTCGCGCAGCACCGCCTCCGTCGAGTCGGGTGCGAACAGCCGTGCGGCAGCGGTGTTGAGCCACGAGCAGTGCAGGTCGCCCGCGATGAGCACGACCGGGCGCGCGCCCGCGGCGGCGTCCAGCAGCTCTCGCGTCGGGAGGTCGGGCCACAGGGCGTCGTGGAAGCCGAACCCCACGAGCGGCTCGGATGCGCCCGGTTCCGCGGAGGCGCGCTGACGCACAAGCTCCGCCGTCTCGGCCGCCGAAGCCGCCCGTGACACGTCGAGCCGGCGCGCCGTCTGGGCCCACTGGGTGAAGTGCACGTGCTGGTCCCAGAGCCCCGGCACGAGCCAGCGCCCATCCAGCGGGATGCGCTCCCCCGCCCCGGCGCCGGTACCCGCGTGCGCGACCGACACGATCCGCGCGCCGTCGAACGCCACATCCACCAGCCCCTCGCGTCCGGGCAACCGCCCGCCGGCCAGCACCAGTGTCATCGCGCGGCGCGGCGGCGGTCGTGCACGAGCCGCATCTCGCGGAGCAGCCCGGCGCTCGCGTACGGACCGTCGCCGTCGAGCTCGGACATGATCGAGTCCACGATGTGGTCGGGCCGGTTCTGGCTCATCTTCTGCTTGGCCACGACCCGGCTCGGGGTGAGCCGCAGGCCGACGGTGCCGGACACGATGCGCTCGGCGTAGGCGGAGTCCTCCAGCGTCCCGCGCATCCGGCGCGGCGACGACAGCTCGTCCTCGAAGTGGTCGACGAGCCGGGCGAGCACGTCGAGGTTCTCCTCGTCGCCCAGCAGTTCGGGGACGCCGGAGAAGTGGGCGGCGATGAAGTTCCACGTGGGCACCGCGGGCTTCTCGTCGTACCAGCCGGACGAGATGTAGCCGTGCGGCCCCTGCACGATGACGAGCAGCTCGTGCTGCCCGAGCTCGTGCAGCTGCTCGTCGGGACGGCCGACGTGACTGAGCAGTGTGAGCTCGTCGCGGGTCTCGTCGAGGATGACCGGGTAGTGGGACGCGACCAGCCCGTTCGACGTGTTCGAGACGAACGTCGCCCACGGGTTCTCGCGCACGAGCCGCTTCAGCTCGGCCGGGTCGGTGAGCGTGAAGCTCGGGTTCTGCCGCACGATGCCTCCTAGGCCTGATCCACCGGGCACCAGTACAGCTTGCGGCCGCCCAGCTCCTCCATGACGATGTTCGTGCCGCACACCCGGCACGGCAGGCCCTCGCGCTTGTAGACCCAGTGCCGGTCGTCGCGGCTCGCCATCGCCTTGCGGTACGACTCGTCGTCGAGGTCGTCCATCGTCATCATCTGACCTGTCTCGACCCCGATGCGCAGCAGGTGCACCCAGTCGCGCCACAGCGCGCGCACCACCTCTTCGCGCACCTTCTTGCCCGGCGTGTGCGGGTTCTGCCTGGCGCGGAACAGGAGTTCGGCGCGGTAGACGTTGCCGATGCCGCTCACGACGCTCTGATCCATCAGCAGCAACGCGATGGACGTCGGCTTGCGCCGGACGATCGAGACGAAGCGGTCCTCCGCCTCCTGTCCGTCGTCGACCTGGGGATCGGGCCCCAGCTTGGCGATCACCGCATCCACCTGCGCCGGATCGAGCACCTCGCATGCGGTCGGTCCGCGCAGGTCGGCGACCGCGGTGTCGGTCAGCAGCCGGACGCGTACCTGCCCGATCGGCTCGGGCGGGAACGACTCGATCTCGGCCTCCACCTTCTCGGACTCGGCCATGCGCAGTCGCGTCCGTCGCGGAGCGCCGATCGAATGGAGGGAGTTCTCGCCCGCGCGGTCGAGGATCGGGTCGAACTCTGTGCCGCGCTGGTTGGTCTGCCCCATGCGGCCGTTCGCACTGGCGATGGTCGGGTCGATGCTGATGTCGCCCGCGAAGTCCCACGCGCCGTAGAGGCCGAGGTGCACGCGCAGCCACAGGTCGTTGTCGAACTCCAGGAACATCTGCTTGCCGACCGCCTTGGCGTCGGTCATCACGTGCCCGTCGATGCGCGTGGCGTCGGCGGCGAAGCGGCCCTGCGGAGACGACACGGCCACGCGGTGGCCGACGAAGTTGACGGCGAACTGCCTGGCGATCCGGTGGACGGAGTGACCCTCGGGCATCAGTGGTCCACGTTCTTGCCCGCGATGTCGCCGGTGGCCTCGTATTCCGCGAGCTGGGCGATGCGGCGCACGTGGCGCTCCTCGAACGAGAAGGGCTCCGCCACGAAGGTGTCGATGAAGCTCTTGGCCTCGTCCACCGTGTGCTGGCGCGCACCGATCGCGATGACGTTGGCGTCGTTGTGCTGGCGCGCGAGGAGTGCGGTCGACTCGCTCCACACGAGAGCGGCGCGCACACCCTTCACCTTGTTGGCCGCGATCTGCTCGCCGTTGCCGGAGCCGCCGAAGACGACCCCGAGAGCCTCGACGCCCGCCTGCTGGTCGCGCACGACGGCTGCCGCCGCGTTGATGCAGAACGCCGGGTAGTCGTCGATCGGGTCGTACTCCTTCGGCCCGTGGTCGATCACCTCGTGCCCGGCCGCGCGCAGGTGCTCCTGCAGGTCTTGACTGAACTCGAGCCCGGCGTGGTCGGTGGCGATGTGGATGCGCATATCCACAGTTTAGGGACGACCACCGACGAGCCTCACGCCGGTGGCTAAGGTGGAGCGGGTGGACACGATCCACGCCGTCACAGAAGCCCTCACCGCTGAAGGAGCAAGCGTTGCCCGGAGAGAACCTCACCCGCATCGAAGCGCAGGAGCGCGCGTCCCTCGTCCGCACCCACTCGTATGACGTCACGCTCGATCTGACGACCGGGCCGGAGACGTTCCGCAGTACGACGACCGTGCGGTTCTCGGCGAAGGAGGGCGCCTCCACCTTCATCGACGCGATCACGCGCACGGTGCACTCCGTCACGCTGAACGGCGTCGAGCTCGACCCCGCTCAGGTCAGCGACGGCGTGCGCATCCAGCTCGACGGGCTGAAGGACGAGAACGAGCTGACCGTCGACGCCGACGCGATCTACACCAACACCGGCGAGGGCCTGCACCGCTTCGTCGACCCGGTCGACGGCGAGGTGTACCTCTACAGCCAGTTCGAGGTGCCGGACTCGCGGCGCATGTTCGCGGTGTTCGAGCAGCCGGACCTCAAGGCCGAGTTCACCTTCACCATCACCGCGCCCGACCACTGGGCGGTCGTCAGCAACTCCCCCACCCCCGAGCCGCAGGATGCGGGCGACGGCAAGAAGGTCTGGGCGTTCGCTCCCACCCCGGTCATCTCCTCCTACATCACGGCCCTCATCGCCGGGCCGTACGAGTCGGTCCACAGCGAGCTGACCAGCCGCGACGGCCGCGCCATCCCCCTGGGCGTCTACGCACGCAAGAGCCTCGCGGAGTTCCTCGACGCCGACTACATCTTCGACAAGACGCGCGAGGGCTTCGCGTTCTACGAGGAGCGGTTCGACTACGCCTACCCGTTCGAGAAGTACGACCAGCTGTTCGTGCCCGAGTTCAACGCGGGAGCGATGGAGAACGCGGGCGCGGTGACCTTCACCGAGACCTACGTCTTCCGCTCGAAGGTGACCGACGCCATCAAGGAGCGCCGGGTCGTCACGATCCTGCACGAGCTGGCCCACATGTGGTTCGGCGACCTGGTGACCATGAAGTGGTGGAACGACCTCTGGCTGAACGAGTCGTTCGCCGAGTACGCGTCCACCCTCGCCACCGCCGAGGCCACCGAGTGGACCGAGGCGTGGACCACCTTCGCCGCGATGGAGAAGAGCTGGGCGTACCGCCAGGACCAGCTGCCGTCCACGCACCCGATCGTCGCGACGATCAACGACCTGGAGGACGTGCAGGTCAACTTCGACGGCATCACGTACGCCAAGGGCGCCTCGGTGCTCAAGCAGTTGGTCGCGTGGGTCGGCCAGGACGACTTCCTCGCCGGCGTCGCGCAGTACTTCAAGAAGCACGCGCACTCCAACACGGAGCTTGCGGACCTCCTGGTCGAGCTGGAGGCCACCAGCGGCCGCGACCTCACCGACTGGTCGGAGAAGTGGCTCGAGACCGCCGGTGTCAACACCCTGCGCCCAGAGCTCGAGGTGGATGCGGACGGCGTCATCACCTCGTTCGCGGTGCTGCAGACCGCGGCGGCCGACTACCCGACCATCCGCCCGCACCGCCTCGCGATCGGCCTCTACAACCTCCGCGACGGCAAGCTGGTGCGCGAGGAGCGCTTCGAGCTGGATGTGGACGGCGAGCGCACCGAGGTCGCCGAGCTGGTCGGCGGCACGCGCCCCGACCTCATCCTGATCAACGACGACGACCTCGCCTACGCGAAGATCCGTCTGGACGACGCGTCGCTGAAGGTGGCGATCGAGCACCTCTCCGACATCGAGAGCCCGCTCGCCCGCTCGCTCGTCTGGGGCGCGGTGTGGGATGCGACCCGCGACGCCGAGTCGAGCGCCAGCGACTACGTGCGCCTGGTGCTCGGCAACATCGCGTCGGAGACCGAGTCGACCACCCTCCGCACCACGCTCAACCAGCTCGTGCTCGCCTCCACCGCGTACGTCGCCCCCGAGCGGCAGAAGGAGACCGCGCAGGGTGCGGCGGACGCGCTCTGGGAGCTCGCGAAGGGGGCCGAGGCGGGAAGCGACGCGCAGTTCCAGTTCGTCAAGTTCTTCGCCGCGCTCGCGTCGACGGATGAGCAGCTCGCCACCATCGCGGGCCTCCGGGACGGATCGATCGCGCTGGACGGCCTGACGGTCGACACCGACCTGTCGTGGGAGCTCCTCATCGCACTCGTCGCGGGTGGCGCGGCCGGCACCGAGGAGATCGACGCGGCCCTGGCCGCCGACAACACGGCCAACGGCGGCCAGTTCGCCGCCCAGGCGCGCGCGAGCATCCCGACGCTCGAGGGCAAGCAGGCGGCGTGGGACTCGGTGTTCGGCTCGGACAGCCTGCCGAACACGATCGTCCGCTACACCGGGATCGGGTTCCAGCGCGCGAAGGACAAGAGCGTGCTCGCGCAGTTCGTCGAGCCGTACTTCGCGGCGCTTCAGGGCGTCTGGACGTCCCGCAGCTACAAGATCGCCGAGTACCTGGTCGAGGGCATGTACCCTGCCCCCCTCGCGAACGAGGAGCTGCGGGACGCGACCCGCGCCTGGCTCGACGCGAACGCCGAGCCGGCGGCGCTGCGCCGCATGGTGGTCGAGAACCTTGCCGGTGTCGAGCGCGCGCTGGCCGCGCAGAAGCGCGACGCGCAGGCCTGAGCCACGGACCGACCCGTCCACGAAGGGGCTCCGCTGCGGCGGGGCCCCTTCGTCGTACCGGGGGCCATGCGGGCGCGCGGTCTGCGTGGTACCGCGGGTGGATGCCGCCGGGCGGCCCGCGCCCCTAGTCTCGGAGGCATGATCCAGCTCGATCACCTCACCAAACGCTTCGGCGCGAAGACCGCCGTCGACGACATCTCCGTGACCATCCAACCGGGCAAGGTCACCGGCTTCTTAGGTCCCAACGGCGCAGGCAAGTCCACGACCATGCGGATGATCATGGGCCTCGACCGGCCGACCAACGGCACCGCGCTGATCAATGGGAAGCGCTACGCCCAGTTCCACTCCCCGCTCACCGAGGTGGGCGCCCTGCTCGATGCGAAGGCCATCCACACGGGCCGGACGGCCTACAACCACCTGCTCGCGCTCGCGGCGACGCACGGCATCCCCAAGGCCCGCGTGCACGAGGTCATCGGCATGACCGGCCTGGAGTCGGTCGCGAGCAAGCGCGTCGGCGGCTTCTCGCTCGGGATGGGGCAGCGGCTCGGCATCGCCGCCGCCATGCTCGGCGACCCGGCGACGCTCATCCTGGACGAGCCGGTCAACGGGCTCGATCCGGAGGGCGTGCTGTGGGTGCGTCAGTTCGCCAAGCACCTGGCGAGCCAGGGCCGGACGGTGTTCCTCTCGTCGCACCTGATGAGCGAGATGGCGCTGACCGCCGACCACATCGTCGTGCTGGGCCGCGGTCGCGTGCTCGCCGACGCCCCGGTCGACCGCATCCTGGCCGGCGCCACGCGCCACGCGGTCCGCGTGCGCACCCCGCAGCCCGAGCAGCTGGCGCGCGCCGTCGCCGGCGCCGACGTCGCGATCACCGGCGTGGAGGCGCAGCTGCTGGAGATCACCGGCCTCAGCGCCCCGCAGATCGGCGAGGCCGCCGCCCGCGACGGCGTGGTGTTGCACGAGCTGACGCCGATCAGCGCCTCCCTCGAAGAGGCCTACCTCGAACTCACCCAGGACGACGTCGAATACCGTACGGAGGTCAGCCGATGAGCACCGCCACCGCATCCATCCAGCCGGGTGCCGCGCACCCGCACACGTCCCTCGGGCGCCTGCGCTTCGACCGGGTCGTGCGCTCGGAGTGGATCAAGCTCCGCACGCTCCGCTCGACCTTCTGGACGCTGATCGGCGTCGTCGTGCTGATCATCGGGCTGCCGGCCCTGATCGCGGCCGTGGTCCCGAGCCTGTCGGTGATCGAGTCGCGGGCGCCCCACAGCCAGCTCGCCGCGTTCACCACCAACACGGCGACCGCCGGCCTGACCTTCGCACAGCTGGTCGTCGCCGTGCTCGGCGTGCTCGTGATCAGCGGCGAGTTCTCGACCGGGATGATCCGGTCGTCCTTCACGGCCGTCCCGCGCCGCTTCCCGGTGTTCGCGGCCAAGGCGATCGTCCTCTTCCTGACCGCGTTCGTCGTCGGCCTGGTGAGCTTCGCCGCCTCCTGGGCGATCGCCGTTCCGCTGCTGACAGCGAAGGGATACGCGGGCGACCTGTTCTCGTCGTCGACGCTGTGGAACGTCGTGGGCGCGGCGACGTACCTGGGGCTCGTGTCGATCTTCGCGCTCGGCATCGGCGCCATCGTCAAGTCGACGGCCGGCGGCATCTCCACCGCCCTCGGCGTCCTGTTCCTCCTGCCGATCGTGGCGGCCCTGCTCTCCAGCCTGCTCCCCAAGCAGACCTGGATCGCTGACGCCTCCCACTACCTGCTCAGCGGAGCGGGCTCGGGCATGGCCGGCCTCGCCAACGGCGACCTCGCGGTGTGGGCGAACGTCATCACCGTGCTCGTCTGGGCGGCCGTCTCGTTCGTCGTCGGAGCCCTGCTCCTGCAGCGCAGGGACGCCTGACCCGCAGCGTGACCACCGAAGCGACACCGCCGGACGCCCCGGGCGGACTCGAACTGCCGAGACCGCCCGGGGTGCTGCGGCGTTTCATGCTGGCGCATCCGTTCGCGGTGGATGTGTCGCTCGCGGTCATCTACCTCCTCCCGTCGGTCATCGGCGCGATCGTCGTGTCGGCGATCGAACCGAGCCCGCGCGAGCTCGCGCACGTCGCCCTCTCGGTGGTGGCGGGCCTGGCCCTGCTGGCGCGCCGGTACCGGCCCGGGATGGTGTTCGCCATCGCCACGGTCGTGCTCGGCGCGAGCGTGTTCCTCGGGCGGGACGTGGATGTGCTGCCCACTTTGTTCGCGCTCTACGCGCTGGCGGTCTACCGCTCCATCCGCTCGGCGTGGATCGCATTCGGCGTCACGGCCTTCGTCGCCGTCGGGACGCTGACCGCGCAGGTCCTCCTCGCCCAGGCGGCCGTGTTCACGCCGCTCCAGACGGCGGCCCTGCCGTCCGGCATCCTCGTGCTGTCGTTCTCGGCGGTGGCCGTGCTGGTCGGCAGCAACGCGGGCAACCGCCGCCGCTACCTGGACGCGCTCATCGACCGGGCGCGGCAACTCGCGCGCGAGCGCGACCAGCAGGCCGTGATCGCCGCTGCGGCCGAGCGCAGCCGCATCGCCGGCGAGCTGCACGACATCGTCTCGCACAGCCTCACGGTGATGATCACGCTCGCCGACGGCTCCGCCCGCCAGGCCTCCGCCGGCGCCGAGCGCTCAGCGGAGACGATGCGGCTGGTCGCCGAGACCGGGCGCGGTGCACTCGCCGACATGCGACGGCTGCTCGGCGTGCTGAGCGAGGGCGACGGCGAGGCCGCGCGCGAGCCGCAGCCCGGCGTGACCGACCTCGGGCCGCTGGTCGAGACGTTCCGGGCCGCCGGACTCCCGGTCCGGATCACCGTGTCGGGCGACGCGCCGGAGGACGCCGGGCAGCAGCTCACGATCTTCCGCGTCGTGCAGGAGGGCCTGACGAACGTGCTGCGCTACGCCTCCACCGCGACCGCGGTGCGGGTCGTGCTCGTCTTCGGTGCGGATCGCGTGATCATCACCGTGGACGACGACGCGACCGTCCACGGCGCGCCCGACCAGGGCTCCGGGCGCGGGCTCATCGGCCTGCGCGAGCGCGTCGCGCTGTACGGCGGGACGCTGGAGGCCGGCCCGCGCC
>JAEWJG010000122.1 GCA_023386675.1 Actinomycetes bacterium | reverse complement strand
GGGGGGGGGGGGGGGGGGGGGGGGGTGGGCCCCCCCCCCCCGGCGACCGAGTCAGGCCGGGATCAGCCGGCGCTTGCGGTCTGGATGGCGGACTCCATGTCCTTCAGCGCCTGGTCGACCGTCTTGTCGCCCTTCAGCGCTGCGTACGAGTTGTCCTGAACGGCCTTCGTGATGGCCGGGTAGAACGGCGAGACGGGACGCGGGACCGCGTTCTCGATCGACGTCTTCAGGGTCGACAGGTACGGCAGCTTGCTGTTCAGCGATGCGTCGTCGTACAGCGACGATACGACCGGGGCCAGCGAGCCCTGCGTCACGAAGAACTTCTGCGTCTCCTCGCTCTGCAGGAACTTCAGGAACGCGAACGCGGTGGCCTTGTGCTTGGAGTACACGCTGATCGCCGCGTTGTGACCGCCCAGGCTGGAGACGCCCGGCTTGTCGGCGGTCACGCCCGGCAGCGGCGCGATCCCGAAGGTGTCCTTCACGGTCGACGAGCCGTCGGTCTTGGCCAGGTTGTAGACGTACGGCCAGTTGCGCAGGAACAGCAGCTTGCCGGCCTCGAACGCCTGCCGGCCCTGCTCCTCCTGGTAGGTGATGGCCTCTGCCGGGATCTGCCCGTTCTTGAAGCCGTCCACCAGCCGGGTCAGGCCCGCCTTGGCGTTGTCGCTGGTGACCGTGACCTTCTTGCCGTCCGGACCGACGATGGTGCCGCCGTTGGTGTTGATCGCCTCGGCCACGTTCACCGTGAGGCCCTCGTACTGCGCGAACTGACCGGCGTAGCAGCCGATGCCCTTCGACTTGGCGATGTCGCAGTCCTTGAGCATCTCATCCCACGTCTTCGGCGGGCTGGTGACCAGGTCCTTGCGGTAGTACAGGATGCCGCCGTCCGAGGTCTGCGGTGCCGCGTACTGCGTGCCGTTGTACGTGCCCGACTTGACGGTCGGCGCGAGCAGGGACGAGTTGTCCATCTTGAACGTGCCGGTCAGCGGCTGGAGCCAGCCCTTCGCGGCGAACTCGCCCGTCCACACCACGTCGACGTCGACGACGTCGTAGTTGGCGTCCTTCGCCTGGAAGTGCTGCACCAGGTCGTCGTGCTGCTGGTCGGCCTGGTCGGTCTGCTCCTTGAAGGTGACCTTCTCGTTCGGGTGGGACGAGTTCCACTTCTGGATCAGCGGGCGGACGACGTTGGAGTTGTCCTTGCCCTGCACGTAGGTGATCGGGCCCTTGCTGTCGGTGCCGGAGTTGGCGTCGCCGCCCCCGCTTCCCGATCCGCCGCCACCGGTGCATCCGGCCAGTGTCAGACCCACCAGGGCCACACCGGCGATCACGGAGAGACGTGCTGCTTTCATTTCACTCCTCGTTGAGCTCTTGATGCAGGCGCGGATGCGCCCGTCCGGAGCGTACCCCTCCGCTCCGGGACACTGCAAGCGTTTACGTCAAGCGCTTGCATCACGGTTCCGTCACGGACGGTCCACCCTCCTTCGAGGGTTACGCTGAACCCATGAGCGTGATGGGCCAGATTGCCGCGGGGGGAGGCGGCGGTGGCGGCCGTCGGCGGGTGAGCGGCGGGGACGCGGACGCGCAGCGCGCGCTGAACGCGGAGGCGCCGAAGATCCCGCACCTGTTCCGCCGCATCGTGACGCTGTTCGCGCCCCACCGGATGGCCATCGTGCTCACCATGGTGCTGGTGCTCGCCGGGGCGGCGCTGACGGTCATCCCGCCGCTCCTCACGGAGCGCGCGTTCGATCAGGGACTGTTCCCGAAGGGCGGCCACCCGAACCTCCCCGTGCTGGTCGAGATCGTCGTGCTCATGCTCGTCGTGTTCATCGTCTCCGCGCTGCTCGGGGTGTGGCAGACCTACCTGACGTCGTCGGTCGGCAACAAGGTGATGGGCGCGCTGCGAGTGCGGCTGTTCTCGCACCTGCAGTCGATGGAGCTGAGCTTCTTCACGCACACCAAGACGGGCATCATCCAGTCGCGGCTGCAGAACGACGTCGGCGGGGTCGCCAATGTGCTGACCAACACGATGTCGAGCATCCTGGGGAACACGGTCACGGTCATCGCGGCGCTGGTCGCGATGCTGCTGCTGAACTGGCAGCTGACCATCGTCGCGGTGGTGCTCATGCCCATCCTGGTGATCGCCCAGCGGCGGGTCGGCCAGGTGCGCGCCCGGATCGCGACGAAGACGCAGGAGTCGCTGTCGGACATGACCGCGATCACCCAGGAGACGCTGAGCGTGTCGGGCATCCTGCTGTCAAAGAGCTTCAACCGGCAGCAGACGGAGGAGGAGCGCTACTCGGCCGAGAACCGCAACCAGATCCGCCTCCAGGTGTCGCAGGCGATGAGCGGTCAGTGGTTCTTCGCGATGGTCAACATCTTCCTGTCGTCGATCCCGGCGATCGTCTATCTGGTCTCCGGCTGGCTGATCACGCGGGGGACGGCCGAGATCACCGCCGGCACCATCGTCGCCTTCACGACGGTGCAGGCGCGGCTGCTGTTCCCGCTGCTCGCGCTGATGCGGGTCGCCCTCGATCTGCAGACCTCCGGCGCCCTGTTCGCCCGCATCTTCGAGTACCTCGACCTGAAGCCCGCGATCGCCGACCGTCCGGACGCGGCGCCGGTCGACCCCGCCCGTGAGCTGGGGCGGATCGAGTTCGACCACGTCGTCTTCCGCTACCCGGATGCGCGGGACGGCGAACGCAACACCCTCGACGACGTGTCGTTCGTCATCGAGCCGGGGGAGTTCGCGGCGTTCGTCGGACCGAGCGGCGCGGGCAAGACCACCGTGTCGTACCTGATCCCGCGCTTCTACGACTCCACGAGCGGCCGCGTCTGCTTCGGCGACACGGACGTGCGCGACCTGCAGCAGGAGTCGCTGGTCTCGCACATCGGGGTGGTGAGCCAGGAGACGTACCTGTTCCACGCGACGATCGCGGACAACCTGCGCTACGCGCGTCCCGACGCGAGCCAGGACGAGATCGAGGATGCGGCCAAGCGGGCGAACATCCACGAGACGATCGTGGGGTTCCCGGACGGCTACGCCACGGTCGTGGGGGAGCGCGGCTACCGGCTCTCCGGAGGGGAGAAGCAGCGGATCGCCATCGCGCGGGTGCTCCTGAAAGACCCGGAGGTCCTCATCCTCGACGAGGCCACGAGCGCACTGGACACCATCTCGGAGCGCGTGGTGCAGCAGGCGCTGGACACCGCCTCCAGCGGGCGCACCACCATCGCGATCGCGCACCGGTTGTCGACGATCGTGTCGGCGGACGTCATCTTCGTGATCGACCACGGCCGGGTCGTCGAGCAGGGCACGCACCGCGAGCTGCTCGACCTCGGCGGCGTGTACTCCCGGCTGTACCGCGAGCAGACCGAGGGCGCGCTCCTCGAGGAGTAGCCCGCGCCATCCGCACCACCCGAACGAGAGGACGGCCCGTGCCGACGATCACCGAACTGCTCTCCGCCAACCTGCACGACGTCTTCGGCAACCGGGATGCCGCGGCCCGCCGCGAGGCGATCCAGCGCACCTTCGCCGAGGACGTCGTCTTCACCGACCCCGAGGAGCAGGTGCGCGGCTGGGATGCGCTGGAGGCGAAGGCCGCCGGTCTGCTCGACGGGGCGCCGGCCGAGTTCGCATTCGCGGAGGCCGGGCCGGCGTACATCGGAGAGACCTCCGGTGCGCTGGCGTGGACGTTCGGCCCGGCCGGTGCGCCGGTCGCCCGCGGTGTGGATGTGATCGAGGTGCGTGACGGCCGGATCGTCTCGCTCCTCACGATGCTCGCAGAGGGCTGACAGGCATCCCTCTGAGAGTTAGACTGGGCTAACTTTCTGCGGGAGGGAAGTCCGGGATGAGTGTCGACGTCACCGAGCGGCCGTCCCGCGCCGCGCCGGCGCGTCTGCTCCTGCTGCTCGGTCCGGCCTTCGTCGCCGCCATCGCGTACGTCGACCCGGGCAACGTCGCGGCGAACCTCACCGCGGGCGCCCGCTACGGCTACCTGCTCGTCTGGGTGCTTGTCGCCGCGAACGCGATCGCGGTGTTCGTCCAGTACCAGTCGGCGAAGCTCGGCATCGTCACCGGTCGAAGCCTCCCCGAACTGCTCGGCTCCCGGATGGGCACGGCCGGGAGGCGGGCGTACTGGGTGCAGGCGGAGCTCGTCGCCGCGGCGACCGACATCGCGGAGGTGATCGGCGGCGCGATCGCGCTCAACCTGCTGTTCGGCCTGCCGCTGCCGGTCGGCGGTCTCATCGTCGGCGTGACGGCGATCGGCATCCTGGCGATCCAGTCCAGGCGCGGCCAGCGGCCGTTCGAGGCGGTCATCGTGGGACTGCTCGCCGTCATCGCGGTCGGCTTCCTGGCCGGGCTGTTCGTCAGCCCCGTCGACTGGAGGGCCGCCGCCGCGGGGCTCGTGCCCCGCTTCGACGGCGCAGAGACGGTGCTGCTGGCGGCGAGCATGCTCGGGGCGACGGTCATGCCGCACGCCATCTACCTGCACTCGGCGCTCGCGCGCGACCGGCACGGTGTCTCCGCGGACGCGGGACGCATCCGCACGCTCCTCAAGGCGACACGGCTGGACGTGGTGCTCGCGCTGGTGATCGCTGGCGCGGTGAACATCGCGATGCTGCTGGTGGCGGCGTCGTCGCTGCGCGGGGTGGCCGGCACGGACAGCATCCAAGGCGCGCACGCCGCCATCTCCACGGCGCTCGGGCCGGCGATCGGGGTGGTCTTCGCGATCGGTCTGCTGGCGTCCGGGCTCGCCTCCGCGTCGGTCGGCAGCTACGCGGGGGCGACGATCATGGGCGGCCTGCTGCGGCTGCGCGTGCCCCTTCTGACCCGGCGGGTGGTGACGCTGGTGCCGGCGCTGGTCATCCTCGCCGTCGGGGTGGACCCGACCTGGGCGCTGGTGCTGTCCCAGGTGTTCCTGAGCCTGGGCATCCCGTTCGCGATGATCCCGCTGCTGAGGCTGACGGGATCCCGTGCGGTGATGGGGGAGGCGGTCGACAGGGTGTGGGTGCGGGTGCTCGGCGGCGCGGTCGCGGGGCTCGTGGTGGTGCTGAATGTGGTGCTGGTGGTGCTGACGGTCATTCGGGCGTGATTGCGGTCACCGGTGCGGTGAGGGGTGCGCCGTCGTTCTAGGGTGGCGGCCATGTGCAAGCCCACCGCCGTCGTATACGTCGATGGGTTCAACCTCTACAAGGGCCAACTGGAGAGCCGACCGGCCAACAAGTGGCTCGACCTGCAGAAGCTGTTCGACACTCTGTTGAGCGACTTCGAGGTCCAGCGCATCCACTACTTCACCGCGAACGTGCGGGGCGGGGCGAATCCGGACGATCCGTCCGCGCCCGACCGGCAGGCCGCCTATCTACGAGCACTGGGGAGTCTTCCCCGCGTCGTCATCCACCGATCGCAGTTCACCATCCATCCCAGTCGTGCGCGACTCAGAAATACGCCGGACGTTCGCTGGGCAGACGTGTGGAAGGTGCAGGAGAAGGGTTCGGACGTCAAGCTCGCAGTACAGCTCGTCGTGGATGCGGTCGATGGCGCGTACGACACGTACGTCGTGGTGAGTAGCGACTCGGACCTTTCAGCGGCCATCCACGTCGCCATCAACCGCTGCCGTCGCCGTGTCATCGTGGTGTATCCGCGAGATGAGCGCACCCGGGATTTCGAGAAGGCGGGAGTTCGATCGTCGCTGTACCTTCGACCCTCGCTTGCCGCGGCCAGCCAGCTCCCGCGCGTCGTCGTAGCCCGAAGTGGAAGGCCGGTTCGGCGACCCGACTGCTGGAATGAGCAGAGCCCCGCCGAAGCGGGGCTCTGAGCCCGATCCAAAGGAACGGGGGTTGTACCAGTAGCCTATCGTGTCTGAGCCGCGACCCACAGCGCCGTCGCCACGGCCGCCCCGAGCGCGACGCTCGCCTCGCCCACGCGCAGAGACACTTCACCCTCGGCCGTCGTGCCCTCCACCGTCACCGCCGTGTCCAGCCCGACCCCCGCATCCGCGAGGTAGCGCAGCACCGCGGGGTCGGCGTCCGAGATGCGGACCACCGCCAGCGGCACCCCCGCCGGCGCCGACAGCAGCGGCATCGCGTCCGGGCGCCGGGGCGTGCCGTCCGCTGTCGGGATGGGGTCACCGTGCGGGTCGCGGGCGGGGAAGCCGAGGCGGCGGTCCAGGCGGTCGATCAGGCCGTCGGAGACCGCGTGCTCGAGCACCTCGGCCTCGTCGTGCACCTCGTCCCAGCCGTAGCCGAGCTCCTCGACCAGGAACGTCTCGATCAGGCGGTGGCGGCGGACCATCGCGACCGCGTGGTGGCGGCCCTCGTCGGTCAGCTCCACGCCGCCGTAGCGCTCGTGCGCGACCAGGCCTTGCTCCCTCAGGCGGCGGATGCCGTCCGACACCGTCGCGGCCCGCACCCCCATCCGCTCCGAGAGCTGCTTCACCGTGACCGGCTGGTCGGACCACTCCTTCGCCGACCAGATGATCTTCAGGTAGTCCTGGGCGACGGACGACAGGTCGGACACGGGCATGCACCGATTTTAGGGATGCCTGATGCTCAGGGGCCGGTTCAGCGAATTATTAAACGGCCCCGGCGCGAATCACTGCGGCGCGACAACGAGTTGGGGTGTCCACGTGTCGTAGAACTTGTATTGAACGGACCTTGGGACGGCGCCGAACTGGGAGGCACGCCCATCGTCGAGAACCACCAAAGATCTCTCGGTGGATGCCATGACGAACCTCGGGGTGCCATCGACCGGAGAGATGGCAGCGGGAATTGGGACGCTGACGGAATGAGTTCCGTTGCCGAGTTGTCCGTCCCAGTTGTATCCCCAAGCCAGCACCTGCCGATCCGTCGTCAGGGCCACTCCGTGATAGTCGCCGAGGGATAGCGCTACGATCCCCTTCCCAGAAAGCTCGGCCGAAATCGTCGGTGTGGTGAGGCGTGGACCTCCCGAGACACCGTTTCCGAGCTGACCATAGTCGTTGGAGCCCCACGACCAGGCCGTGCCGTCTGAGCTAATGGCCACGGAGAAGTTCGCTCCCGCGGCGACCTGGCTGACGCCCTTGCCAGATAGTCCCGTCAGCCGAATGGGTACAGGGGAGTAGGTAGTGCTGCCGTTGCCAAGCTGGCTAGCGTAGTTGCCACCCCAGCTGTAGACGTCGCCGCTCGTTGTTCGTGCGAGGAAATGTTGCGAGCCGCCGGAGATCTGGGCGACTTGCTCAAGGCCGGGAATCCGGGCCGGCGACGCTACTGAGCCGGCGGTCGTACCGGTTCCGAGCAAACCTTGAGCATTCGATCCCCAGGTGTACACCGTGCCGTCAGAGGCGACGGCAGCTGAAGCGTGCCCGGCCGTCGCGACCTGGGTGAACTTGCGCCCGTCGAGTCCTTGAACCTTCACCGGGATGCCGCCCCAGTCCTGGTCGACCAGATCTGGTCCAAGCTCACCGGAAGTTCCTGTTCCCCAGCCGAAGACCTCCCCGTCTGACGAGAGCGCAAGGTAATGATTTATCCACGGGTCGGATGCTGGACGTACTGCCGCAATTTGCACGAACGTTTTCCCTGGCACCGCCAGCAACCCGGGGTCATCTGCATAGCGATATCCCCACGCGAAGATCCGACCCGACTTATCGAGTCCGAAAGTCGTACCTGTGGTTCCAGTAACCTGTGCGAATCCCGGGAAGGGGGCGTCAGGGACGGTGACGTCGGCGCATGCGACCCGGACTGTCTCACCCGACGGGAAGTCCACGATGTCCATACACACGGTGTGGTTCCCGGGGGTGGTCGGTAGCTTGAACGTGAAGCCGTTCTCACGAGGGTGATCGGGATCGTCAACCCATTCGAATGAGGAGCTGGTCGATGCCACTTTTCCGTCGACCACGAGAGTCGGGTGCGGCGGACTGGGGAAGTACCTGAGGTAGTTGTCCGGGTCGATGTACCGACCTGTGACGATCACGGTCTTCTCGTCGTTGGCTTCGAGCGTCAATGCGCCTCGCGGCTTCTCGTGTTCGGAGAGGTAATGCAGGCCCGCAATGTCGCCGGAGCGGTAGTCGGTAGCTGTCGAGGCATAGGAGCGCATCATCTGAGCGGAGCCTTCGAACAGGTCGTCGTAATGGTCCAAACCGAGTGCGTGTCCAATCTCGTGGAACACCAGTTGCGTCTTGCCGACAGCGTTGTATTTGTCTGCCGTGACATCAAGCGAAACACGAGCGCTTGTCGCAGTCAGTGATCCGTCTGCGCGTAGCACCACATACGCTTGGGCGCACCCGATACTCCCCCGCGACCCGGAGCACGCGGGCAGTGGCGTCGTCCTCACATCGATTTCCCCGGTGGGCACCGTTCCGCTCCGGTCCGGAATGACTCCCTGCGCGACGGTCAACTTCGCCACCCCGAGGCCTTCCAGCCGGACCGCGACTGCATCAACCGTGGACCGGTATTGCTCGACGTTAGGCGTGTCGACCAGGTTGACCTTGTACGTGCCGATGTTGTTCCGGATGGGGCTCTGAACCTCGAAACCGTTGGGGGCGGCGAGTCGCGCTGCGCCCACCCCCGTCTCGACGGGCTTACCCGTCGCAGAGTCGATGACCTCGAAATCCGCGTGATCTGGCGGGTCTGCGAAGGCGGGCGAAAAGGAGGTGCCGGTGATGCCGAGAATCGCGGCTCCAGCAAGCATGCCGAAGGCTATGCGAAGCTGGAGTGGAGCTTTCGATAACGAATTTATGTATCGCATAGGGGTAGTGTATTTCAATAAAATCGCGCGGCTGATCCTGCGGGGGCGGTCACACTCTCGTCCCCTCAGCGCGCCGCTGTTAAGGTTGGTCGGGTGAAGTACGCAGAGACCATTACAGACTTGGTCGGCGACACCCCGCTCGTGAAGCTCAACAGGCTGACCGACGGGATCGCGGCGACGGTGCTCGTCAAACTCGAGTACCTGAACCCCGGAGGTTCGTCGAAGGACCGCATCGCCTCCCGCATCATCGACGCTGCGGAGAAGGACGGGCAGCTCAAGCCCGGCGGGACCATCGTCGAGCCGACGAGCGGCAACACCGGCGTCGGACTCGCCCTCGTCGCGCAGCAGCGCGGCTACCGGTGCGTGTTCGTCTGCCCCGACAAGGTCGGCGAGGACAAGATCAACGTCCTCACCGCCTATGGCGCGGAGGTGGTGGTGACGCCCACGTCGGTGCCGCCGGACCATCCGGACTCCTACTACTCCGTCTCCGACCGCTTGGCGGCGGAGATCCCTGGCGCCTTCAAGCCCAACCAGTACTTCAACCCGAACGGGCCGCGCAGCCACTACGAGACCACCGGTCCGGAGATCTGGCGCGACACCGACGGGCGCATCACGCACCTCGTGGCGGGCGTCGGCACCGGCGGCACCATCACCGGCACCGGGCGCTTCCTCAAGGAGGTCTCCGAGGGTCGCGTGCGTATCGTCGGGGCGGACCCGGAGGGGTCCGTCTACTCGGGCGGAACCGGCCGTCCCTACCTCGTAGAGGGGGTGGGCGAGGACTTCTGGCCCGGCGCGTACGACCCGGCCGTGGTCGACGAGGTGATCGCCGTGAGCGACGCCGACGCGTTCCGGATGACGCGGCGGCTCGCCCGCGAGGAGGGCATGCTCGTCGGCGGCTCCAGCGGCATGGCCGTGGTGGCTGCCCTGGAGGCGGCGAGGAAGCTCGGCCCGGACGACGTGGTCGTGGTGATCCTCCCCGATGGCGGCCGCGGCTACCTGGCCAAGATCTTCAACGACCGCTGGATGCAGTCCTACGGCTTCAGCGAGGTGCCGGACGAGTCCACGGTGCACGACATCGTCAAGACGAAGCGCGGCGACCTGCCCGACCTCGTGCACACGCACCCGACCGAGACCGTGCGCGACGCCATCCAGACCATGAACACCTACGGCGTCTCGCAACTGGTCGTCCTCACGGCCGAGCCGCCCGTGGTCATGGGCGAGGTCGCCGGCGCGCTCGACGAGCGGTCGCTGGTGGACGCCGTGTTCAGCGGGCACGCCGAGATGAGCGACTCGGTCGGCACGCACCTCGGCGAACCGCTGCCGCTGATCGGCGTGAACGAGTCCGTGACCGCAGCCCGCGCGGCACTCGCCCAGGCGAGCGCCCTGCTCGTCACGGACGGCGGCAAGCCCGTCGCGGTGCTGACGCGCCAGGACCTCCTCAACTACTTCAGCGACTGAACCACGAGAGATACGAGACATGACTGACGGCTTCGCCACGCGCGCCATCCACGAGGGTCAGGAGTTCGACCCGACCACCGGCGCGATCATCCCGCCCATCTACCAGACGTCGACGTTCGTCCAGGACGGCATCGGCGGCCTCCGCAACGGCTACGAGTACAGCCGCGGCGGCAACCCGACGCGTACGTCGCTCGAGACGCTGCTCGCCTCGCTCGAGGGCGGCGTCCGCGCCCTGTCGTTCGCGTCCGGCCTCGCTGCAGAGGATGCGCTGCTCCGTGCTGCGCTCCGCCCCGGCGACCACATCGTGCTCGGCAACGACGCGTACGGCGGCACCCACCGCCTGATCGACCGCATCCACAGTGCCTGGGGGATCGGCAACACCACCGTCGACCTGACCGACCTCGACGCCGTGCGCGCGGCGCTCGGAACCGACGGCACCCGGATGCTGTGGATCGAGACCCCGAGCAACCCGCTGATGAAGATCAGCGACATCGCGGCGCTGGTCGAGCTCGGTCACGCGGCCGGCGCGACCGTCGTCGTGGACAACACCTTCGCCTCCCCGGCGCTGCAGCAGCCGCTGTCGCTCGGCGCCGATGTCGTCGTGCATTCGACGACCAAGTACCTCGGCGGTCACTCGGACGTCATCGGCGGCGCGCTGGTCTTCGCCGACGAGGAGCTTGCCGAGAAGACGCAGTTCATCCAGTTCGCAGCGGGCGCCATCTCGTCGCCGATGGACGCGTGGCTCACCACCCGCGGCATCAAGACGCTCGCGGTGCGGGTGCGGCAGCACAGCGCGAACGCCCAGGCGATCGCCGAGGCGCTGGTCGGCCACGCGGGTGTCGACGCGGTCTACTACCCGGGCCTGCCGGACCACCCCGGCCACGAGCTCGCGCAGCGCCAGATGAGCGGATTCGGCGGCATGCTGTCGGTCGCGCTCAGCGGGGGAGCTGCCGCGGCGCGGCGCTTCGCCGAGTCGACGCGCATCTTCCAGCTCGCGGAGTCCCTCGGCGGCGTCGAGTCGCTGATCGGCTACCCGTCGGAGATGACGCACGCGTCGGTGCGCGGCACCGCGCTGGAGGTGCCCGACAACATCGTGCGCCTGTCGGTCGGCATCGAGGATGTGGACGACCTGCTCGCGGACGTGGAGCAGGCGCTCGGCCGGTAGTCCGCGCTAGCCTCTGGCGCATGGACCAGCGGATCAGCCTCGTCACGCTCGGCGTCGCCGACCTCTCCCGTTCCCGCGCCTTCTACGAGGACGGGCTCGGCTGGCGGCCGGCGGATGCGCCCGAGGGTGTCGTCTTCTACCAACTCCCGGGCATGGCCTTCGCACTGTTCGGCCGCGACGACCTGGCAGAAGACGCGCGCCTTCCGATCGACGGCGCGTTCAGCGGCATCACGCTGGCCTGCAACCAGCGCACCGAGGCCGACGTGGATGCGGTGCTCGCGCAGGCCGCCGCGGCCGGCGCGCGCATCCTGAAGCCGGCCGAGCGCGTGTTCTGGGGTGGCTACTCGGGCTACTTCGCCGACCCGGACGGCCACGTCTGGGAGGTCGCGTTCAATCCCGGGTGGACGCTCGCCGACGACGGCACGCTCACCATCGGGTGACGGTCAGAGGGCCGAGACGCGCGTCGCCCGATCGAAGAAGCGTGCGGGCTCAGGGCTCGCTGCGATCCAACCGTCGCGGTAGAGCGCCCGCAGGTCGGCGAAGAGGCCGCGCAGGCCGAGGGCGGAGAGCTCCTCGACCGTGATGCCGGGGACGCGCGCGATCAACGCCAGCAGCCGGTCGCGTCCGGCGGCGTCGCCGCGGTCGGTCAGCAGGGAGGCGTCGAAGGGGATCCGGACGGCGGTGTCCCACATGGCGGCTCCTCGTGGTCGATACGGCTGGCGATGCAATTGTGTTGCGGCGCCGGATCAGTTATAGAACAACATCCACCGTGGGGCAAGGAGAACGCGGCGCGATCCTGCGCTTCGGGCGTTCACACCGCAGAATGCGTGCGCGGTGGGCGGTGGATCAGCACGGCACCTTCCCAGCCGGAAGGGTATTGCCCGTGCGCAATCCGGCACCGATAGTGGGAGGGTGAGGACTTTCGGGGTGGAGGAGGAACTCCTCTTGGTCGACGCGCGGGGAGTCGCCTCCCCGGTGGCGCCGATGCTGCTCGCCGAGGCGCCGGCGGTCATCGACGGGCCCTCGGTCAGCGCCGAGATCCAGCAGGAGATGATCGAGACGCAGACCCGGCCGCAGCTGCTGGCAAGCGAGCTGCTGCTGGACATCGTGGCCGGCCGCGAGCTGGCCGACGGACTCGCGCAGCGGCACGGCGCGCGGGCGGTCGCCGTGGCGATGTCGCCGATGCGGCTGCGTCCGCATGTCACAGAGGACCCCCGCTACGCGACCATGATCGAGCGCTACGGCCTGACGGCGCGCGGGACGCTGGTCTGCGGCTTCCACGTGCACGTCGGCATCGACTCCCGTGAGGAGGGCGTCGCGGTGCTCGACCGCATCCGCACCTGGCTGCCCACCCTGCTCGCCCTCAGCGCCAACTCGCCGTACTTCGGCGGCGCCGACACCGGACACGCCAGCTACCGCTTCGTCGCGTGGCACCAGTGGCAGAGCGCCGGCCCGACCGATGTCTTCGGCTCGGTCGAGGCCTACGACCGGTTCGAGCGGTTCCTCGTCGACACCGGCGTCATCCTCGACACGGGGATGCTGTACCTGGACGCGCGCGTCTCGCGGAAGCACCCGACGGTGGAGGTGCGGGTAGCCGACGTCTGCCTCGACGCCCGGGACGCGACCGTGATCGCGGCCCTCGTTCGCGCGCTCGTGGATACCGCCATCGCCGAATGGCGCGCGGGCATCCCGCCCGCGGCGGTCCCCTCGGCGGCCCTGCGGCTGGCCGAGTGGCAGGCGGCGCTCACCGGCGTGACCGGCTCGCTTCCGCATCCCGTGACCTGGCGCGAGGCGTCGGCGGTGGACGCGGTCGACGCCCTGGTCGCGCACGCCGCCGAGGCGCTGGAGGCGAACGGCGATCTCGCGCTCGTCCGCCGTGGCGTCGCCCGCATCCACGCGACCGGCGGAGGCGCCGGGCGGCAGCGTGCCGCGTTCGCCCGGAGGGGCCGGATGCGCGATGTCGTGGGACTCGCGGTCGCGGCCACGCACGAACAATCGGAGGACGACGACCTGGACGTCGCGTGATGCTCGCAACAGCGCGTCGCCGTCCCTTCCGTGTGCACGGGATCGCGCATAGTCTGCGGTCATGACGGAGAGGGACCTCGCCCACCAGCACGCCGTCTACACGTACGGCTCGCTGCCGCTCACCCTCATGTACAGCCCGACCGCGACCGCCGCGTGGGAGGTCTACTTCGGCGGCGAGTACCTCGGGCTCATCGAGGAGGTGCACAGCACCGGCGAGCTCTGGCCGGGATTCGTCGCGCGGCTCCCCGGCGAGGAGGAGGCGGGCGAGGGCATCCCGGCGCGGGACTGGCGGGTCGCGGTCGAGATCCTGGCCGGGCGCGCCGGGCTCTGATCGTCAGCCGGCGGAGTCGCCGCTCAGAACGCGAACTGCGACCATTCGTCCCGGGCGAGCGCCACCTGCTGGCCGCGCGAATCCACGATCCACGACTCGGGCGTGCACGCCAGATAGGTGCAGAGCAGGGTCTCGCTCGTCCAGCCGTCCGCCGTGCGGATCCAGCGGACGAGGTGGACGTCCTGACCGGGTTTCGGAACGTTCCCGATCGGTGTGTCGAATGTGGTCACGCTGCACCCCTCCCCTTGTGCGGCCTGTACAGGACAGACCTTATCGGGGTACAGGACCGGGGGACAAGAGGCGCGGTTCAGTTGCCGCTGTCGTCCTCCAGCGGGTCCGACTCGTCGTGCTCCGGCTCGAACACGCCGTCCGCGTCGTAGGGGCCTTCGTCCCCGCCCTCCGCGACGGCGTCCACATCGATCGGCTCGCCCGACGGCGTCTCCGGCCAGTTCTCCTTGGCGTCGGTCATGCTGCCCACCCCTTCCCGGATGCTCTGAGCGTGATGGTAGACGGCGTGCGGCGGGAGCAGAAGTCCGTCATTCTCCCGGCTCGCGACCGGTGAGCCGCACCTCTTCCACGTCGAGCCGGCGCTGCACGTCCCGCAGCACGATGTCGTCGATCTCGCCCTCGTCGCGCAGACGCACGACCTCCTCGCGCTTGCAGTGGAGCAGAGCCAGGCGCAGCTCGGTGTCCTGACGGCTGCGCTCGGCCGCCTGCTCGCCATCCTGCGACTCGTCCTCCACCTCCAGCAGCTCGAGGTGCTCCTCGTACTCGCTCTGGATGCGGTCCGCGATCTCCGCGTCGACGCCGAGCCGGCGGACCAGCTGCGGCAGCTCGTCGAGCGCCGCCCTCGTCGCGTTCGTCTCCGCCAGCCGCAGCTCGTGGCCGACAGCCTCGTCCTCCGGCAGCTGCGCCCACCGGACCACAGCCGGGAGGACCAGGCCCTGCGCGACCAGCGTCACGATGATGACGCCGGTCGTCACGAAGACGATGAAGTCGCGGTGGGGGAACGGTGTGCCGGAGCCGATGGTCGCCGGCACGGCGAGCGCGGCGGCGAGGGAGACGGCGCCGCGGAACCCGGACAGGCCGCTGACGATGCGCCAGCGGTTGCTCAGCCGCCGCGCCCGCTGCTTCGGCCGCCGGTCGATCGCCCGGATGAGGTACGCGCTCGCGAACTGGAAGACGATCCGCACCCCGACGATCACCACCGTGACAGCGACGATCGCGACCAGCCCCATCCCGAGGTCCTGCGTGGCCAGCTCGCCGACCGAGCGCGGGAGCTCGATCCCGACGAGGACGAACAGGCTCGCGTTGAGCAGGAAGGTCGAGAACGACCAGAACGCGTCGGACTGTCTGCGCCCCTCGGCGACGCCGATGCGCGGGCCGGCCTGACTGATGATGAGGCCCGCGACGACGACGGCCAGAACGCCGGAGGCATGGACCAGCTCCGCGAGCAGATACGCCGCGAACGGCGTGAGCAGCATCGCGATGTTCTGCGTGATCGCATCGGTGAGCCGACGGCGGGCGAGGATGGCGAGCCAGGCCACGAGAGCGCCGATCGCCGCTGCGGCGAGGTAGGCGAAGAGGAACGTGACAGTGACCGCGCCGAAGCTGACGTCCGCGTTGCCGACGGTGAATCCGACCGCGAGCGACCAGAGGACGAGCGCGGTCCCGTCGTTGACCAGGCTCTCGGCGCGCAGGATGGTGACGTTGCGGCGCGGCAGAGCGTGCGTGAACGAGGTCATGGCCGTCGCATCGGTCGGGGCGACGGCGGCGCCGAGCACCCAGGCGGGTCCCCAGCCGAGTCCCATGGAGTGCGCGAGCACGGCGACGGCACCCGCGGTGGCGACGACCAGCAGGGTGCTCATCAGCGCGATGCTGCGCAGGTTCGACCGGATCTCGCGCAGCGAGGTCGTCAGACTCTCCCAGTAGAGGATCGCCGGGAGGAAGAGGAACAGCACCACCTCCGGGGCCAGCGTGATGTCGCGGAACAGCGGCACGAGCCCGATGACCACGCCGAACGCGACCAGCAGGAGCGGCTGGGCGACGCCGATCCGGCGCGACAGCACCTTGCTCACCAGGGTGATCACGCCGATCACGACGAGCAGTTCCAGTCCGAGCACGCGGCCTCCTCCGCCGCACATCCTCCCGCGCGCAGGCGTGCGGCGGAACCTTCGGGCCCCTGAGAGTGCGCCCATAGGGAGTCCGCAGCAGACCCAGAAACGGGCCATAGGGTGGCGAAAGGTCACGGGAATGTAACGACGCGAGGGTGTCGGCATGACGCTCGACACCTCCACCCACGCAACGCCCGTCCTGGCCCTCGATGTCGTCGTGCCCGTGTACAACGAGCAGGCGACACTCGAGTCGTCCATCCAGCGCCTCCACGACTACCTGACCCGCTCGGTCGGGTGGAGCTGGCGCATCACCATCGCCGACAACGCCAGCACCGACGCGACGCCCGCGCTGGCGGACGCGCTCGCCGGGGCGCTTCCCGGCGTCGTCGCCGTCCATCTGCCGCTCAAGGGCCGGGGACGTGCGCTCAAGCACGTCTGGCTGGCCTCGCCCGCGCAGGTGCTCGTCTACCTCGACGAGGACCTGTCCACCGACCTCGCCGCGCTGCCCCCGCTGGTCGCGCCACTGCTCTCCGGGCACTCCGATCTCGCGATCGGCACGCGCCTGGGGCGGACTGCGCGGGTGACCCGCGGCGGCAAGCGCGAGTTCATCTCCCGGAGCTACAACCTGCTGCTGCGGCGGACGATGTCCGTCGGGTTCAGCGACGCGCAGTGCGGGTTCAAGGCGATCCGGCAGGACGTCGCCCGGCGGCTCGTCCCGCTGGTCGAGGACGACGGCTGGTTCTTCGACACCGAGCTGCTCATCCTGG
>JAEWJG010000332.1 GCA_023386675.1 Actinomycetes bacterium | reverse complement strand
CGTGCTGGTCCGCCTGGTCGCGGCCCGGGCTGGGGGGTCGAGCGCGTTCTGGGCGACCGCGTTCTTCTGCTTCGGGCCGCTCTCGTTCGTGCTGCAGATCGCCTACGCCGAGAGCCTGTTCTTCTTCCTGATGTTCGCGGCCCTGCTGATGATGATCAAACGGCGCTACTGGCTCATGCTGCCGTTCGGCGTGGCGGCGGCGTTCACCCGCCCAGGAGCGCTCGCGTTGCCGTTGGCGCTCGGGATCGTGCTGGTGGTGCGGATGCTGCAGGTGCGGCGGGGAGGCGAGCCCTTCCGTCCGCGCGAGCGGCTCAGCATGATCGTGTCGGGCGCCCTGATGGCGGTCGCCGGCATGTCGTGGCCGATCATCGCCGCGGCCGTGACCGGCACAGGGGACGCGTACGTCGCGACCGAGCTGTCCTGGTGGACCGGGTTCATCGGCAAAGTCGCGTTCATCCCGCTGACGCCGTGGTTCCTGCTGAGCTGGCGCTACCTCAGCATCCTGGGCGCGCTGATCGTGATCGGGATCGTCGCCGGCTTCGTCTGGGTGGTGACCCGGCCGTCGGTGCGCGCCCTCGGCACGGACGTGGTCGCGTACGCGGCCAGCTACGGGCTCTACCTGTTCGCGGTGTTCCTGCCCCAGCAGAGCACGTTCCGGCTGCTGCTGCCGCTGTCGCCGCTGGCCGGTGCGCGCGGACTGACGCGGAACCGCCGCGCGCGGAAGGCGACCCTGATCGCGTGCATCGCGCTGCAACCGGTAGCGCTCGTGCTGCTGTGGTTCGTCGGCTACCCGTGAGCCGCGACCTCCCCGGCGATCAGCCGACCGGCGACGGCCACCGCACCTCGGGCACGCGCCGATAACGGGTACCCGCGGCGTCCCAGTGCCCCGCGAGCGACGCCAGCCGCTCGGTGAAGTCGTCGAGGTCGCGCGCAGCGACGACCGGCTCGGTGTCGGCGGGTGCGGGCGACCAGCCGACCTCGGCGACCGCCGCGATCCGCGGGAACACCATCTCCTCGACCTCCTCGATCGTCGCGACGGTCTCGGTCCAGAGCGGCGCCTCGACGCCCAGGATGTGCGCATCACCGATCCCCGGGACGATGCGCGCCGGGTCCCACACCAGGGAGTCGCGGAGGGTGGTGGGGCCGCCCGTCCAGTCCTGCCCGATCGGGTCGCCGTCCGCGTACACGATGTCGAGGTAGGCGACGTCGGAGGGTGACATGATCACGGAGCCGCCGTCGCGGACGAAGGCGAGCGCCAGTTCGGCGGCGCGGCCGCGCGGGGCGGTGAAGTCCCAGTACTGGCCGATCGTTCCCTCGGGCAGACCCCCCGCCTTGCCGACCTCGTGCCAGCCGACCGGCGTCTTGCCGCTCTCGGCGGCGACGCGGAACGCATCCTGCACGAAAGCGGCGAAGTCCGTCTCGGTCGTACTCAGGCACTCGTCGCCGCCGAGGTGGAGATAGGGGCCCGGCGTGAGCGCAGCGAGCTCGCGGATCACATCCCGGACGAAGCGCTGCGTGACGGGGTCGCCGGTGCGGAGGGTGCTGAAGCCCACGTCCGAGCCGGTGTAGAGCGCAGGCGCCACGCCGCCGGGGTTGAGCTCGGGATAGGACGCGAGCGCCGCGTTCGTGTGGCCCGGCAGGTCGATCTCGGGGACGACGGTGATGTGCCGCTCGGCGGCGTAGGCCACCAGGTCGCGGAACTCGTCCTGCGAGTAGAAGCCGCCGCGGCTGCCGTCGCTGCCGGTCGAGCCACCGATCCGCGTCAGCTCGGGCCACGAATCGATGTGGATGCGCCAGCCCTGGTCGTCGGTCAGGTGCAGGTGCAGATGGTTCAGCTTCAGCAGGGCGATCGCGTCGATGAACCGCTTCACCTCGGCCGGCGTGAAGAAGTGCCGCGCCACATCCAGCATCGCCCCGCGGTACGCGTACCGGGGATGGTCGTGGACGCGGACCGCGTCGATCGCCAGGCGCTCGCCGTCGCAGGCGGGCGGCAGCAGCTGTCGGAGGGTCTGCACGCCCCAGAACGCGCCAGCCGGGGTCGCGGCGCCGATCCGGACGCCCTCGGCGGACACCTCGATCGTGTAGCCCTCGGCGCTATCCGAGCCGTCCTCATGCGGTTCCTCGCCGGGCGCGATGACGATCGCGATGTCGCCGTAGGCGGGCGGCTCGTCGACGATGGCGGGTGCGCGGCCGCAGTCCGACGCGAGTTCTGCGGAGAGCAGACGGGCCACGGCGTCCGCTCCGACGCCGGCGACGCTGATGCGGGCCGAGTCGGCCAGGACGAAGGGCGCAGCCGCGGAATTCTCGGTGCGGACGGGGCGGGGCACGACCACGATGGGCTCCTGGAGGCTCGGGGGAGTGCGGACCGGTCGGCTCCGCCACCCCCGCTGGTCGACCAGAAGCGAGTATTGCAGTGCTCCTGACTCCGGAGCAAGGGTTCCGGTCCGGTGCCCCTTTGCTATGCTGTCCCACGTCGCAACTGGCGCTCAGATGGTCACCATCGGGGAGCGACACGCAACCTCCTTGAATACGGGTGGATTCGGCCGCGCGCCTGGGTCGATACGCAGATGATCCATCCCTGTACGAAGGAGCCGGTTTTGACCGACACGTTGCCCTCCACGTTCACAGCGCCCCTCTCCGAGGTCGATCCGGAGATCGCCGAGGTGCTCCAGCTGGAGCTCGGCCGCCAGCGCGACTACCTCGAGATGATCGCGTCCGAGAACTTCGTGCCGCGCGCGGTGCTCGAAGCGGTCGGATCGGTGCTCACCAACAAGTACGCCGAGGGCTACCCCGGGCGCCGCTACTATGGCGGCTGCGAGTACGTCGACGTCGCCGAGCAGCTGGCGATCGACCGGGCGAAGGCACTCTTCGGCGCCGAGTACGCCAACGTCCAGCCGCATTCCGGTGCGTCCGCGAACGCCGCGGTGCTCTCCGCCATCGCGACGCCGGGCGACACCATCCTGGGTCTGGAGCTGTCGCACGGCGGCCACCTGACTCACGGCATGAAGCTGAACTTCTCGGGCAAGCTCTACAACGCCGTGTCCTACGGGGTCGACCCCGAGTCGTTCCTCGTCGACATGAACGTCGTGCGGGACAAGGCGCTCGAGCACAAGCCGCAGGTCATCATCGCAGGCTGGTCGGCGTACCCGCGCCAGCTCGACTTCGCCGCGTTCCGTCAGATCGCGGACGAGGTGGGCGCGAAGCTCTGGGTCGACATGGCGCACTTCGCCGGACTCGTCGCCGCGGGCCTCCACCCGTCGCCCGTGCCGCACGCCGCCGTCGTGAGCTCGACCGTGCACAAGACCATCGGCGGCCCGCGCTCCGGCTTCATCGTCAGCCGCGACACCGAGCTCGCCAAGAAGCTCAACTCCAACGTGTTCCCCGGCCAGCAGGGCGGCCCGCTGATGCACGTGATCGCTGCGAAGGCGACCGCGTTCAAGCTCGCCGCGACGGAGGAGTTCAAGGACCGCCAGGAGCGCACCATCCGCGGCGCGCAGATCCTCGCCGAGCGCCTCACCGCCGACGACTCCCGCGCCGCCGGCGTGGACGTGCTCACCGGTGGCACGGACGTGCACCTGGTGCTCGCCGACCTCCGCACCTCGGAGCTCGACGGCCAGCAGGCGGAGGACGTGCTGCACGAGGTCGGCATCACGGTCAACCGCAACGCGGTGCCGTTCGACCCGCGTCCGCCGATGGTGACGTCGGGCCTCCGGATCGGCACGCCGGCGCTCGCGACCCGCGGCTTCGGCGACGCCGAGTTCACCGAGGTGGCCGACATCATCGCGCTCGCGCTGCGTCCGGGCGCCGACACGAAGGCCCTGCGCGCCCGCGTGGACGCCCTGACGGCCGCCTTCCCCCTGTACCCCGGCCTGACTGCCTCGGGCCAGGAGGGCTTCCCGGTCGAGCTTCCTTCCTCGATCTGACACGCCTCCCTCCGTCGAGTACGCGAAGAGTGCACGCCGCCTCGGCGTGTCGCGGGCACTCTTCGTGTACTCGATGGTGGAAACCCAAGGAGAGAACGTGACGGCGCAGATCCTCGACGGCAAGGCGACCGCGAGCCAGATCAAGGCAGAGCTGACCCAGCGCGTGGCTGCGCTTCGTGAGAAGGGCGTCGTGCCCGGGCTCGGCACCATCCTCGTCGGCGACGACCCCGGCTCGCAGTGGTACGTCGCGGGTAAGCACCGGGACTGCGCGGAGGTGGGCATCGCCTCCCTCCGCCGCGACCTCCCGGCGGACATCTCGCAGGCCGAGCTGGAGGCCGTCGTCGAGGAGCTCAACGCGGACCCGGACTGCACCGGCTTCATCGTCCAGCTGCCGCTGCCCGCGCACCTCGACACGCACGCGATCCTGGAACTGGTCGACCCGGCGAAGGATGCGGACGGGCTGCACCCGACGAACCTCGGCCGTCTCGTCCTCAACGCCAACGAGCCGATCACGTCGCCGCTGCCCTGCACGCCGCGCGGCATCATCGACCTCATGGTGCGTCACGGCATCGACCTGCGCGGCGCGGACGTGGTGGTCGTCGGTCGCGGCGTGACCGTGGGCCGGTCGATCGGCGCGCTGCTCACCCGCCGCGAGTTCAACGCGACCGTCACCCTCACCCACACCGGGACACGGAGCCTCACCGAGCACCTGCGCCGCGCCGACGTGATCATCGCGGCCGCAGGTGTCGCCGGACTGATCACGGCCGACGACGTCAAGCCGGGCGCGGTCGTGCTCGACGTCGGAGTGAGCCGTGTCGAGGACCCGGTGACCGGCAAGAGCGTCGTCGCGGGGGATGTGGCGCCCGAGGTGGCCGAGGTCGCCTCCTGGATCTCGCCGAACCCCGGCGGTGTCGGGCCGATGACCCGGGCGCTGCTGCTGCAGAACGTCGTCGAGGCGGCGGAGAGGGAGCTCGCATGAGCGAGGAGTCGGCCGAGCGGATGCATCCCGCCGTCGAGCGTGTCGAAGCGGCGCTGCTGGCGTCGGGGGTCGAGCCGCGCGTGCGGTGGTTCCACACCGCGACGCCCACCGCCGTGGCGGCCGCGGCGGAGCTCGGCGTCGAGGTCGGCGCGATCGCCAACTCGCTCGTCTTCACGCTCGACGGCGAGCCGCTGCTGGTCATGACCTCCGGGGCACACCGCGTCGACACCGGGTTCCTGGGCGAGCGGCTGGGCGGTCGCATCCGCCGCGCCGACCCCGACACCGTGAAGGCGGCGACCGGGCAGACGATCGGCGGTGTCGCTCCCGTCGGGCACCCCGCGCCGCTGCGCACCATCGTGGATGAGGCGCTCGCCGGCTACCCCGAGGTCTGGGCCGCCGCCGGGCACGCGCACACGGTCTTCCCGACCACTTTCGACGAGCTGGTCCGCCTCACCAACGGAACCCCGTCCCCCGTCACCCCCTGACCCCCTGACCTCACCATCGTTTCCTCACTTCTTCCGGCCGATTCCGGCGCGTCGCCGGAATATCCGAGGAAGGGATGCAGGGGGAGGGCGGGCTCAGCGGTCGCGGACGACGATGAAGCGGCGGCGGACGACCCGCTGGCCGGGGGCGCCGGTCAGCTCGTCCAGGGCGGAGAGGACGCGGTCCAGGATGCGCGGGCGCAGGGCCAGTTCGGCCTCGTCGGGCTGGTCGACGGTCCCGGCGGGGTAGTCGACGCCGGGGTCGGTGGACATCTCGATGTGCGCGCCCCGCAGCTCGCGCACCGGCGCGGGCGGGTCGTCCCGGAACCGGATCAGCCGCTCGATCGTCGCCCGGAACTGACCAGGGT
>JAEWJG010000255.1 GCA_023386675.1 Actinomycetes bacterium | reverse complement strand
CGTGGTCGGATGAGCGGTACGGGGCCGCCGCGTAGAGGGGCGTGACGTTGTAGGTGTACCGGCGGTACTCCAGGGCCACCGACTCACCCGAGTTGCGGTTCCAGACGTCCGCGCCGGTGATGGCCGCGTCGGCCGCCGGCGAGGCGAGCACGTGGTCCAGCGAACCGGTCGTGCCGCCGAAGGAGTAGGTCGCTTTCGTGGTGCGGGTGCTGACCTGGTCGACGTAGCCGGCGTCGGTCAGGACCTTGATCGGGTCCTCCTTGAGGTACGCGTTGAAGTCGCCGATGAGGAGCACCTTGTCGGTCTTCAGCGCGGCCTTCCGCTCGTCGGCGAAGGCGACCAGGGCGTTCGCCTGCTTGACGCGGGAGGCGTTGGACGCGCCCTGGCCGTCGCCCTGGTCGGCGTCGGCGCCCGAACCGGAGCCCTTCGACTTGAAGTGGTTCACGATCGCGAGGAACGCGTCGGAGTCCTTCGTGCCGACCTTCTTGAAGGCCTGCGCGAGCGGCTGGCGCGCGTTGGAGAACGCAGGGTCGTCGAGGATCTTGGCGTCGCCGACGGGCACTGCGTTCGCCTTCTTGTAGATGAAGGCGGTGCGGATGACGTCCTCCGACGCCGGAAGCTGCGACGGCGACTTCACGAACGCCCACACCTCGGAACCGGCGGCCGTGCTGAGCGCGCCGACGAGGGCGGAGAGAGCCGAGTCGCGGCTCTCTCCGAACCGGGCCGAGTTCTCGATCTCCTCGAGCGAGACGACATCCGCGCCGAGGGCGTTGATCGCCGCGACGATCTTGTCCTGCTGGCGCTTCAGGTTGGCCGCGTTCGCGGCGCCACGGGCGTCGCATCCCGAGTTGACCGTGATGGGGTTGCCGTCGCGGTCGGTGTAGAACGTGCAGCCGCTGAGCTGGTCGCCGGTGGTGGTGAAGTAGTTCAGCACGTTGAACGTGGCGAGGCGCAGGTCGCCGCCGACGTTCTCCGGAGCCGCGGTGCGGGTGTTCGTGAACGACACCGGCTGCACCGTGGCGGCATTCGCCGGGGTGAGCTCAGCGGTCGGCTGGAACTTCCACGCGTTGTTGCGGTAGTCGAGGATGACCGGCTTGGTGAAGGTCACCGGCTCGCCGACGCGCACCGGGTTGTCGAGCGACAGGTAGGGCAGCGGCTTCGACTTGTTCGCGTTGCTGAGGAAGTTGGTCGAGGCGCCGTCGTCGAGGGTGACCGCGCGGGCCGCGTTGTCGGCGACGACCGCCGCGTACTCGGGCGACCCGGGACGCGCCGCCTCGGTGGGCTGCACGAGGGTCTTGTCGCCGGCCGCCAGGCCGATCTCGCCGTACTGGTTGGCCGAGTAGACATCGGTGACGGTGAACGCGCCCTGGGGTGCGATCAGCATCCCCTCGAGGCTCTCGCGCTGCGCCGCCGTGGCGGGCAGGCCGACCGTCGCGGGCGTCGGAGCGACGACGCCGGCCGGGTCCTGCTTGGCGACGCCGCTCGCCGTGATCTCCGTCAGGCCGTTGAACTCGCTGACCGCGCCCGTGACCTTGACGTAGTCGCCGACGGCGACGGTCCCGGCGACGGAGGAGCCGAACACGAAGACCGCGTCGGACGCGGTGTGCGTCGCCAGGTCGACCGCGCCGCCGGTGCCCGGCGTCTGGATGTAGAAGCCGTTGAAGCCGCCCGTCGCGTACTGCGCGGTGACGACTCCGACCGTGGTGACCGTCGAGCCGGCCTTCGGGCTGGTGTCGCCCGTGCCCTGGATCTCGGCGATCGGGGTCGTGTCGGCCGGCGTCCCGGGGTCGCCCGTGCCGGGGTCGCCGGTGCCAGGGCCGCCCGGGGCGGAGGCCGCGTTCTGCGGGGTGATCGTGGCGCTGAGGGTGAAGTCGGCGCTGTTGTCGTCGGTGTCCTTCGCGTTGGCGCGCACCAGCGACTTCACGTCGGTGTTGCCCGACGGCGCGGCGGCCTTGGCGGTCTCGAACGTGTTCGAGGTGCCGTAGCCCAGGAGGTCGGCCACGCTCGCGTTGCCGGTGACCGAGCCGGTCGGCAGGGTGAGGGCCGAAGCGGACTTCGCGAGGATGAGCGTGCCGGTGGTGCCGCTCGGGTTCAGGGCGTTGCTCGCCGCGTCGGGCGTCGGCAGCGCCTGGCCGTTGGTGCCGTTCGAGCCGCCGCCGACGAGGTAGTAGCCCTTCGCCCCGATGGATCCGGTGAGCGGGACGATGCCGGTGGAGGCGGCCGTGCCGGTGGCCGGGCGGTACTGGAGGCTCCAGCCGGCCAGGCTGACGGCGCTGTCGCCCGGGTTGTAGAGCTCGACGAACTTGTTGCTGTAGGCCGCGCCGGCGCTGCCGCCGGAGAGGTAGGCCTCGTTGATGACGACACCGCTGCCGTCGGTACTGGCGAACGCGGGAGTCGCGACGAGCGCTCCGGCAGCGAGGCCGGCTCCGGCGATCGCGGCGGCGGCGACGCGCGCCAGCCTGCCGAATCTGGTTGACATTGCTTCCCCTGTCGGTGAGGTGTGGGATGAGTCCGCGCGCAAACCTAGAGACGGCAGTGAACGGGACTGTTTCTCGTGTGTGAACGTACAGAAAACTCGTTCAGGGGTAGACCGCTCATTTGAGCACCGATCGGGTGGCGTTCGCTATGCGCCATGATGAGAGGCATGCGCATCGACGAGCTCGCCCACTTCCGGGCCCTGGTCGCCGAGGGCCACCCGGCGCTCGCGGCCGAGACCCTCGGCGTCTCGCAGTCGACGCTGACGCGCTCCCTCGCGAAGCTGGAGCAGGAGATGGGCGTCGAGCTGTTCGACCGCCGCCGCGGCCACCTCGAGCTCAACCAGTACGGCGAGATCCTGCTCGCGCACGCGGTCCGCGCCGAGTCGGAGCTCGAGAACGCACGTGCACGCATCGAGGCGCTGCGGGACCCGTCCGGCGGCACCGTCTCGCTGGCGTACGTCTCGTCGTTCGGCGGGTGGCTCATCCCGCGCGTGATCAGCGAGTACCGCGGGCTGTTCCCGGACATCCGCTTCGTGCTGCGCGGCGGCACCGCCGACACGGTGCTGGATGCGCTGCGCGACGGCGCCGCCGACCTCGCGTTCCTGAGCCCCGACCCTCGCGACGCCGACATCGAGTGGAAGCCGCTCACCGCGGAGCGGCTGGTGCTCGGCGTCCCCGAAGGGCATCCCCTCGCGGGGAGGGATGCGGTGAGCGTGCCCGACCTCGAGCCGTACGACCTCGTGGCGCTGCGCACCGGCTCCGGACTGCGCCACATCGCCGACGCGTACTTCTCGGCGCACGGCGTCGTGATGAACCCGGTCATCGAGGTGACCGAGCTCTCCACGCTGCGCGGCCTGGTGCGGGACGCGGTGGGTGTGGCCCTCATCCCGGACACCCCGGCCGAGCCCGGCATCGTCGCCGTGCCGCTGCGGGACGAGGCGACGCGCGTCATCGGGCTGGCCCGCAACCGCGCGCGGTCGCAGTCGGCGGCGGCGGAGCAGTTCGCACGCTTCGTGCACGAGGAGCTGGACTCGCTGGGGTGAGCCGCCCCGGTGACACGCCGTGAGGACACGCCGTGTCACGAAAGACGCACAGGGCGCTCTCATGCGCTTGACTGTGCGCGCTCCACCTCACCAGAACACGTGTCTTGGAAAGGACTCCTCGTGACGTCTCCGCAGTATCCGACCGCTCCGCCTGCCGCTCCGGCGGGCGAGGCCCCGCTTTGGGCGCCGCTCTACGGCGCCTCTCTCCCCCAGGCCGTCCAGCGCTTCTTCAAGAAGTACGCGGACTTCACCGGCCGCGCCAGCCGCAGCGAGTACTGGTGGTGGACCCTCGTCTACGTCGTCGTCACCGCCGTGCTGGAGGTCCTGACCCTCACCCTGGGCAGCGCCGGCGGCACCGTGAACGACGACGGCACCGCGACTCCCGGCCCGCTGTTCTGGGTGTTCTCGCTGGTGTTCTTCGTCTGGGCGCTGGGCACCATCGTCCCGCACCTCGCGCTGACCTGGCGCCGCCTGCATGACGCGAACCTGGCCGGTCCGTTCTTCTTCCTCGGCCTGGTCCCGTTCGTCGGCGGGATCATCGTGCTCGTGCTCGTGCTGCTTCCGTCCAAGCCGGAGGGCGCGCGCTTCGACCGTCCCCGCGCCTAGCCGCGGACCGGGCCGGCTCCACGCTCAGCAGGAGTCGGCCCACAGCCGGCGCGGCCGCTCGGGGTCGGTGTCGTCCAGCATCACGGACGCCACCTCGCGCGGCGCGCCGAGCGGGTCCTTCTGGCCGGTCGTCACGAACGACCAGTCGGGGCTCCGCTCCGGGTCGTGCTCGACCCACAGCGAGAAGTTCCAGAAGCCGCGGAACTCCGGCGTCAGCAGCCCCGAGCCGTCCGCCACCAGCACGGCGTCGCGCGACCGGAACGGTGCGACGACGTCCTCCCGGAAGGCGTCGGCACCGGTGCCGCCTCCGAGTGTCGTGCGCTCGACATCCTGGCCCGCATCGCGCAGCGCGGCGGCGAACGCGTCGGCCACCCGCGCCGGGTCGGCGTCCGGCACGCCGGTGACCGCGACGAAGCGCGGACCGCGGGCGTAGTGCTGGAGGAACTCCGCCGCCACCCCGGCGTAGAACTCGGTCTGGCGGCCCTGCTGCGTGTCGGTCATGCGCTCCCTCCTCGGCGTCCGTCAACCGGAACGCTACGCGCCCGCCCGTCATTCCGTCAGTCGTCGCCCTGCCGGCCAGGCACCTCCCGGCTGAGCGTTCTCTGCGACCACTCGCCAGAACCGCAGTCGCGATATATCGTGTCCTCAGATCGCCGTCCGATGGGGAGGATCAGTCATGAACGACACTCGCGAAGACAACCTGCGGCCGCCGGAGGCCGTGCCAGAGCTGCCGGAGGAGCAGGCGGTGGGGATGGTCGCCGTCACCGCCGAGCGCGAGGCCGAACTGGAGACGCGGGCGCGCGAGTTCATCCGCGACCTGGCGGCGGCGGAGCCCGGGAGCGACGCCTTCACCCGCAAGATCACCGGGTTCTCGCACCTCGGCGACGCGGAGATGCGCGCATCGAGCGACGCGTCACGCCAGCTGCTGAGCCGGCCCGCCACCTCCCTCGCCGCCGCGAAGGGGAAGGCGATCCGCACCGATCCGCAGTACGGCGTCATCCGCACGCTGCAGGACCTCCGCGCGACGGTCAGCGACTTCGACCCGACCCACCTGACCGGACGCAACCGGATGCTCGCCCGCATGCCCGGCGGCCGGCGGCTGCGGCAGTACGTGCAGCGGTTCGAGTCGGCGCAGAAGCAGCTCGACGGGATCGTCGCCGCTCTCGACCACGGCCAGGAGTGGCTGGCCCGCGACAACGTCGAGATCGAGAAGGAGCGAGCCTCCCTCTGGAAGACGACGGAACGGCTCAACGAGTACGTCGTGCTCACGGCCGCGCTCGACCGGGCGACGGTGGATGCCGCGGCCGAGCTGCGCATGACGAACCCCGACCGCGCGACGCTGCTCGAGAAGGAGGCGCTGTTCCCCATCCGGCAGCGGCGCCAGGACCTCACGGCGCAGATCGCGGTCTCGGTGCAGGCGTACCTCGCACTCGATGTGATCAAGAAGAACAACGTCGAGCTCATCAAGGGCGTCGAGCGCGCGAAGACCACCACGGTGTCCGCGCTGCGGACCGCGGTCGTGGTCGCCCAGGCGCTCGAGAACCAACGGCTCGTGATCGACCAGCTCGGTGCCCTGCACGACAGCACGAACGCGCTGATCGGCCGCACCGGCGAGGTGCTGCGGACGCAGACCGAGCAGGTCCAGAAGGAGCAGACGTCCACCGCGGTGGATGTGGAGGTGCTGCAGCGCGCGTTCGACAACGTCTTCGCGACCATGGACAGCATCGACACGTACCGCACCGGCGCGATCGCGAGCATGGCGAAGACGGTCGACGCGCTCGACCAGCAGGTCGCCCGCTCCCGCGACTACCTCCGCCGTTCCCGCCCCAGCACGCAGCCCGGCGAGACGCAGCAGGTCAGGTAGCGCGCGCCCCGCCTCCGGCGGCTACGGTGGACGGCATGGCAGCACCACGGATCTTCGCTATGCCGTTCGCCGACGTGTACCCGCTCTACGTCGCCAAGGCCGAACGCAAGGGCCGCAGCAAGGAGGACGTCGACACCGTCACCCGCTGGCTGACCGGCTACGACCAGGACGGGCTGGAGGCGGCCGTCGACTCCCGGGTCGACCTCGCGACGTTCTTCGCCGCGGCCCCGCAGCTCAACCCGAACGCCTCGCTGATCACGGGGGTGATCTGCGGCGTCCGGGTCGAGGAGATCGACGACCCGCTGATGCAGAGGATCAGGTACCTCGACAAACTCGTTGACGAGGTGGCGCGCGGGAAGAAGATGTCGTCGATCCTGCGCGGCGGCGGCGTCGCCATCCCGGGCGGCGGGCGCTAGCCTCGGGAACAGCGGCCCACGGGGCCTGGAAGCCGGGAGGACATGATGGACGATCTGCACGGATCCGCACGGGAGCGCCTGACCCAGCTCGACGCCGCCATCGCGCGCGGGGCCTCGGCGGAGTGGCTGGAGAAGCAGCTGCGCGCGACGCTGGAGGAGCTGGCCGATGTCGAGCCGGTTGCCGACGCCGAGCGCGACCGGCGCGAGGACTACTGACCCTCACACCCAGGCGACCCCGGCGATCTGCGGGTTGAACGGCACGAACGGCGTGTGCAGGCGGTAGTGCTCGACCTCCACCTCGGCGAAGCCGGCACGGCGCACCGCGCCGTCGAGGTCGCGCTCGCACGAGCATCCCTCGAACGTCCACGCCCACGGGCGGCGCAGGATCCGCTGCGCCGTGCGGGTCGGCGTTCCCTCGGCCGCCACGACGTGCTCCACGAACCGGAAGGAGCCGCCCGGGCGCAGGATACGGCGCACCTCGGCGAGCACCGCGTCCGGCTCGCTCACGGTGCACAGCACCAGCGACGAGATGACCGTGTCGATGGTGCCGTCGGGAAGTCCCGTGCTCTCGGCCGTGCGCTCGCGCAGGTCGAGGTGGATGCCGCGGCGGGAGGCGGCCGACCGCAGCCGAGCGTGCATGGAGCGGTTGGGCTCGATCGCGACGAGCGTCCCGCCAGGCGGCAGATACCGCAAATTCGCACCGACGCCGGAGCCGAGTTCGACGACCACCTCGGGCAGGCCCGCGAAGACGGCGCGCTTGTAGGGGCGCTGGGCCGCGTCCAGGTACGGTCCGGCGGCGGCGAAGAAGGTGGCGTTGAAAGCGCCGCGTCCCGCGTGCTGAGGGAAGGCGGGGTCAGGACGCTCGGTGGTCTCGGTCATGCCTCCAGCGTCGCCGCTGGCACGATCGGGCACAGGCGTAGAACTACCCCATTCAGCGCTGCGCGGCGTCCCACGCCGCGATCTGCGCCCGCGAGCGCACCCCGAGCCGCAGCCGGATGCGCTCGACGTGGCCCTCGGCCGACCGCTCCTCGATGCCGAGCCGGGCGGCGATCTCGCGGTTGGTGAGTCCCCGGCCGACCAGTGCGGCCACCTCGCGCTGACGCGGGGTCAGCATCCCGGACTCCGTGCGCGCGACCCGGAGCCCCAGGAAGCGGCGGATGACCGCGACCAGCTCGGCGGGGTCGCCCGCCCAGGGCAGATGCGAGCGACCAGGCAGCACCGTGAGGTGTGCGTCCGGGATGCCGTCGGCCAACGCCTCCGCCTGCGCGACCGGCGCGGCGCGGTCGTCGGCGCGATGGACGACGAGTGTCGGGGCGGCGACCTGCGGCAGGAGGTGGCGCACGTCCATCCGATAGCTCAGGTCGAGCAGCGCCCGAGCCGTCTCGGCATCGGAGGAGGCGCGCTGGTAGCGGCCGAGCTGCGCGCGGGCCGCGGCGGACGCGTCCGGGGCGAACAGGTCGGTGAGCACGTCCGAGCCGAGCCCCCAGTGCGACGCGACCAGCGCGAGGATGTGGTCGCGGGCACTGGGGGGCGAGATCGCCTCGCCCTGCGCCCAGCCGCCGTAGAGCACGAGGCGCCGGACGATCTCCGGATGCGCGGCCGCCCACGCCACGGCGACCGGGGCGCCGAGCGACGCGCCGACGAGGTCGAACCGGTCGAGCTCCAGGCCGCGCGCGACCGCGTCCACCTGCTCGAGTTCGAACGCGAGCGA
>JAEWJG010000135.1 GCA_023386675.1 Actinomycetes bacterium | reverse complement strand
CGCCGTCACCGCGTGGTGCGGTCCGCCGGGAGCGGCGACGTAGGTGGTGTGCCCCTTGAGCAGGACCGTGACGCCGAGGCTGTCGGCCGCCCGCACCGCCCACCCGGCGGGGTCGGCGGCGATGTCGTCGGACGTCACCGCGTCGGAGTCGTCGTCGGCCCGGGAGGCGAGCAGCGTCGCCAGCTCACGGAAGTGGGGCGTGACGATGACCGGCGCGGACGCCCGGCCGACGAGGTCGAGCGCCCCGGCGTCGATCACCAGCGGGCGGCCGTCACGGAGCGCCGAGCGCAGGCGCTGGGCGTCGTCGTCGGGGCGGCTGGACGCATCCATGCCCGACCCGATCAGCCAGCCCTGCACACGGCCGGGCGCCGTGACGATCTCGGGCCGGCGGCGCATGACCAGATCGGACGGCCGGTCGGCGCCGAGGTAGCGGATCATCCCGACGCCCGTGCGCGACGCTCCCTCGACGCCGAGCACCGCGGCGCCCGGGTACCGGTCGGATCCGGTGACCACGCCGAGCACGCCGCGCGAGTACTTGTCGCTCGACTCCTGCGGGACGGCGATCCACGCCGCCGCGTCCGTCTCGTCCCACTCGTGCCACTGCGTCATCGGCCGCCTCCGCTCGCTCGTGAGTCCATCGTCCCCCATCGAACCCCGCGGGGCTCACGATAGGTTGAGAGCATGGCGATCAACATCCCCGGAAAGGTGATCGTGTTCGACTACGGCGAGGTCATCTCGGTGACCCCGACCGCGGAGGACCGCGCGGCGCTCACCGAGCTGGCCGGCGGCGACGCGGAGCGGTTCTGGCCCGCCTACTGGCGCCACCGCAACGCGCTCGACCAGGGCACGCTGAGCATCCAGTCGTACTGGCGGGGCATCGAGCGCGAGCTCGGCGAGAGCTGGGGCGACGCGACCGTCCACCGGCTGTGGCTGGCGGATTTCCGCAGCTGGCTCACGATCGACCACGACACCCTCGACGTCCTGCTCGACCTCAAGGACGGCGGCACCCGGATGGCGCTGCTCTCGAACGCCGGCCGGGACTTCGGCTCGTACTTCCGCCACGGCACACTCGGCGACCTGTTCGAGCAGGTGTTCGTCAGCGGCGAGCTCGGCACGATCAAACCGAGCTCCGAGATCTTCGATCACGTCTTAACTTCGCTGGGCGTCACCCCGGGGCAGACGGTCTTCATCGACAACAAGGAGGAGAACGTGCGAGGCGCCGAAGCGCTCGGCATCGCGGGACACGTCTTCACGAGTCCACAGGAACTCCGGGCATATCTGACCGCCCTCGGGACTTAGATGGAGATATGCCCTCTCTTTTCGATCCCCTGACCCTGCGCGACGTCACCGTCCGCAACCGGATCTGGACCTCCCCGATGTGCCAGTACTCGGTCTTCGACCAGTCCGGCATCCCGAACACCTGGCACTTGGTCCACCTCGGCTCCTTCGCCACCGGCGGAAGCGGCCTCGTCTTCACCGAGGCGACCGCCGTCAGCCCGGAGGGACGCATCAGCCCGGAGGACACCGGCATCTGGACGGACGAGCAGCGCGACGCGTGGAAGCCGATCACCGCGTTCATCGCGGAGCAGGGCGCGGTCCCGGGCATCCAGCTCGCGCACGCCGGACGCAAGGCGTCCACCTTCTCCGGGCTGGCCTCCGACGGCCGCACCGGTACCGTTCCGGAGAGCGAGGGCGGCTGGAAGACGGTCGCACCCTCCGCCATCCCGTTCGACGGCTACGCCGTGCCCGAGGAGCTGGACGCCGCGGGGATCGACAAGGTGGTCGACGACTTCCGATCGGCCACCCGCCGGTCGCTCGAGGCGGGGTTCCGGGTGCTGGAGATCCACGCGGCGCACGGCTACCTCATCCACCAGTTCCTCTCGCCGATCTCGAACCAGCGCACCGACGAGTACGGCGGGTCGCTGGAGAACCGCGCGCGGCTGCTGCTGCGCGTGGTCGCGGCCGTCCGCGAGGAGGCGCCCGACACTCCCCTGTTCGTCCGGTTCTCGGCCAGCGACTGGACCGAGGGCGGCTGGGACGAGCACCAGACCGCGACCGTCGCGGCCTGGGCCGAGGAGGCGGGAGCCGACTTCTTCGACATCTCCAGCGGCGGCATCCAGGCGGGCATCCGCATCCCCGTGGAGCCCGGCTACCAGGTGCCGTTCGCGCACCACGTGCGCAGCACGTCCGAGGTGGATGTGAGCGCCGTCGGGCTCATCACCACGCCGGAGCAGGCGGCCGAGATCGTGGAGAGCGGACGCGCGGACGCGGTCATGCTGGCGCGCGAGCTGCTGCGCGACCCGCACTTCCCGCTGCGCGCAGCGCACGAGCTCGGCGTCGAGATCGACTACTGGCCGCGGCAGTACCTCCGGGCGAAGTGGCGCCGCTGAGCGTCTGACGTCCGCCGGGGCGGTCGGTTCAGGTGGGCTGGGTCAGGCAGAGGTAGTTGCCCTCGCTGTCCTGGAACCACGACGACCGCCCCATGTCGTCTGTCGCGATCCCGTTCTCGGTCTTCAGCCCGGGGAAGTCGTAGTCGGCGAAGACGACGCCGCGCTCCCGTAAGTGGGCCATCGTGGCCTCGATGTCGTCGACCAGCCAGCACATCGCGGTGTTCCGGGCTGTTCCCGCGTTACCGGTCTCGTAGACGTAGATCTTGCCCTCTCCCCCGGTGCCGTAGAGCACCCCGCCGTCCACCGTCCGCTCCGGTTCGAGCTCCAGCTTGTCGCGGTACCACGCGGTGGCCCGCTGCAGGTCGGAGGCGGGAAGGACGGAGTACGTGACGCTTGACTCCAACATGGTGATCCTCCTTCATCCAGGCGGCACGCTACGCCGCCCGGGGCGAGAAGGGGCCAGGTGGAATCGGGGGTCTACAGCCTGTGAATCCGCCTGAGAACACCCGCAGGGTGCCCGATCCGCCTCGATATACTGACGGTCACATGGACGACCCTCCCTCTCCCAGCCCATTCATGACGGCGCGCTCGCCCCGGACTCCGCGAGGTGAGCGGCGTGGCCTATGAATGGATCATGCTCGCCGTCGGCCTGCTGCTGACCGTCGGCACCGGACTGTTCGTCGCCAGCGAGTTCGCGCTGGTCAATCTCGACCGCGGCGACCTCGAGGCCCGGCGCGAGCGCGGTGAATCGCGCCTGACGATGACCATCGCGGCGCTGAAGATCACGTCGACGCACCTGTCCAGCGCCCAGCTCGGCATCACCCTGACGACGCTGCTCACCGGTTACACGATGGAGCCGGCGATCAGCTCGCTGCTGCGCGGACCGTTGACCGCGACCGGGCTCCCGGAGGGTGCGGTCACGCCGATCGCGACGATCGTCGCCATCGCCGTGGCCACCCTGCTGTCGATGATCCTCGGCGAGCTCGTTCCCAAGAACTTCGCCCTCGCCCTGCCGCTCGCGACGGCCAAGGTCGTCATCCCGTTCCAGACCGTGTTCACGGCGGTGTTCCGTCCGTTCGTCGCGCTGCTCAACGGCACGGCGAACGGCATCCTGCGCCTGCTCGGCATCGAGCCGAAGGAGGAGCTGTCCGGAGCGCGCACCGCCGACGAGCTCTCGTCGCTGGTGCGCCGCTCCGCGAGTGCGGGCGTGCTGGAGGCGGACACGGCCACGCTGCTCAGCCGGACGCTCGCCTTCTCGAGCCGCAACGCCTCCGACGTGATGACGCCGCGCCCGCGCATCGAGGCCGTGCAGCGCACCGACCCCGCCCAGGCGGTCAGCGACCTCGCGCGCAAGACCGGCTACTCCCGCTTCCCGGTGATCGACGACGACATCGACGACGTCGTCGGCGTGGTGCACGTCAAGCAGGCGGTCGGCGTCCCGCGCCAGCGCCGTGGCCGCGTCCCGGTCTCCGCCCTGATGACCGAGGCGCTCCGCGTCCCCGAGACGATGGGGCTGGACACGCTGCTCGGCGAGCTGCGCGCCCGCGGCTACCAGCTCGCGATCGTCGTCGACGAGTACGGCGGCACCTCGGGCATCGCCACGCTGGAGGACCTCGTGGAGGAGATCGTCGGCGAAGTCGCCGACGAACACGACCGCACGCGCGCCGGGGTCATCCGCGGCCGCGACTCCATCACGTTCCCCGGCATCCTGCGCCCCGACGAGCTCGAGGAGCGCGCCGGCGTCACCGTGCCGGAGGAGGGTCCGTACGAGACCGTCGCCGGCTTCGTCATGAACGAGCTCGGGAGGCTGCCGAAGGTCGGCGACGAGGTGACCATCGACGGCGGCACGCTGCGCGTCGAGCGCCTCGACGGCCGCCGCGTCGACCGCATCCGCTACACGCCCGATCCTGTCGTCATGACCGAGGGCGCGAACGGAGAGGGGGCCCGCCATGAGTGACTGGGCCGGACTCGCCTGGCTGGTCGTGCTGCTCGCCGTCAACGCGTTCTTCGTCGGCGCCGAGTTCGCCGTGATCTCGGCCCGCCGCTCGCAGATCGAGCCGCTGGCGGAGCGCGGCAAGCGCAGCGCCAAGACGGCGCTCTTCGCGATGGAGCACGCCACGCTGATGCTGGCGACCACGCAGCTCGGCATCACCGTGTGCTCGCTGCTGATCCTGAACGTCTCCGAGCCGGCGATCCACCACCTGCTCGAGGTCCCGCTCCACGCGACGGGATGGTCCGAGGAGGTGATCGGCACCATCGCGTTCGTCGTGGCGCTGATCCTGGTGTCGTTCCTCCACGTGGTGTTCGGCGAGATGGTGCCGAAGAACATCTCGTTCTCGATGCCCGACAAGGCCGCTCTGCTGCTCGCGCCGCCTCTCGTGGGTATCGGCCGGGCGGTGCGGCCGATCATCGTCGCGCTGAACGCCTCCGCGAACGCGGTGCTGCGCCTGTTCCGGGTGGAGCCGAAGGACGAGGCGGCGAGCACCTTCACGCTCGACGAGGTGGCGACGATCGTGTCGCAGTCGACCCGCGAGGGCGTGCTGACGGACCGCACCGGCGCGCTGACCGCGGCGTTCGAGTTCACCGAGAAGAAGGTCCGGGATGTCGCCGTCGCGCTCGACGCGCTGGTCACCCTCCCGTCGTCCCCCACCCCCGCGGATGTGGAGAAGGCCGTCGCCAAGCACGGCTTCTCCCGGTACGTCGTCCCGGACGCCGACGGCGAGCCGACCGGCTACCTCCATCTGAAGGACGTTCTCGACCTCGAGGAGACCGGCTTCGAGCTACCGGTGCCGGCCAAGCGCATCCGTCGACTGGTCACCGTGTTCTCCGGCAGCGACCTGGAGGACGCGCTGGCGACCATGCGCCGCTCGGGCAGCCACCTGGCGCGAGTGGTCGACGGCGAGGGCGCGACCGCGGGCGTGCTGTTCCTCGAGGACATCATCGAGGAGCTCGTCGGCGAGGTGCAGGACGCGACCCGCCGCACCTGAGCGACTGGTTGACGCAACACGCCGTGCGGCGGTCCGCCGCGACGGCGTGTTGCGTCAACCAGATGTCGTTGACATGCGAACAAGAGTGAGTGTACAGTCACTCACATGACACGAACGCTCTCCACCGCAGACGATCGCCGCGAGGCGGTGCTCGACAGCGCCATCACGGTCTTCGCCGCGAGCGGCTACCTGGGCACTCCGATCGCGTCGATCGCGGCGGACGCCGACATCTCCCCCGCCTACGTGTTCAAGCTCTTCCCCGGCAAGGAGACTCTGTTCGTCGCCGCTCTCGAGCGCTGCTTCGAGCGGATCGAGGCCGCGCTCGAGGCGGGCGCCCGCACGGTTCACGACGGAACCCCCGCCGAGATCCTGGATGCGATGGGCGGGGCGTACGCCGACCTCATCGCCGACCGCTCCCTCCTCATGCTGCAGGTGCATGCGCAGTCCGCCTCGGACGTACCCGCGATCCAGGCCGCACTGCGCCAGGGCCTCGCACGCATCACCCGCTTCGCCACCGAGCGATCGGGTGCGGACGGCGACGCGGTGCAGCACTTCGTCGCCTGGGGCCAGCTCTGCCACCTCATCGTGACGGCCGGCCTCGACGACGTACCCGACGCCTGGGCCCGCACCCTCACCCACGGCATCCGCCACTCCTGAATCCGCTCCACCATCCACCCTCCGTTTCTCCACCCTCAAGAGTGATTGATTAATCACTCACTAACCGAAGGAGTCATCATGAACATCACGTCCATCGCCCCCGCCGCCGGTTCGCCGGCCGTCACGCCGCGCAGCCGCCACCGCTGGTGGGCGCTCGCGGTCCTCGCCCTCGCCCAGTTCCTCGTGGTGCTCGACGCGTCGATCGTGAACATCGCACTGCCGTCCGTCGGCTCTGCGCTCGGCCTCGACACCGCGGCGCTCGCCTGGGTGGTGACCGCCTACGTCCTCCCGTTCGGTGGACTGCTCCTGCTCGGCGGCCGACTGGCCGACCGGTTCGGGCATCGGCGCGTCTTCCTCGCGGGGGTTGCGGGCTTCGCTCTCGCCTCGCTCGCCGCCGGGCTCTCCGTCGACGGCACCATGCTCCTCGCCGCCCGCGCGGTGCAGGGAGCCTTCGCAGCACTCCTCGCCCCCGCCTCCCTCGCCCTGCTGACCCAGCTCTTCCCGGACGCCGCCGCTCGCGGCAAGGCTCTGGGGCTGTGGGGAGCCGTGGCCGGGATGGGCAGCGCCGCAGGCGTGCTCCTCGGCGGCGTCCTCACCGCGAGCTTCGGATGGCCGGCCGTGTTCTTCGTGAACGTGCCGGTCGGCATCCTGGTGCTCGCCGTCATCCCGTTCCTCATCACGCGGGACCGGTTCGCCGGTGGCGAGCGGATGGACGCGGCCGGAGCCGCCACGGCGTCCCTCGGCCTCGCGGCGGCCGTCGCCGCGCTCAGCGAGGGCGGCACGCTGGGCTGGGTCCACCCCGTGGTCATCGGCCTCGCGATCGCGGCGGTCGTACTCCTCGCCGCCTTCGTCGTCATCGAGCGCCGGGCCTCCCACCCGCTGCTGCCGTTCGGCTTCTTCCGCAACCGCGACGCCCTCGCTGGGGACCTCGTGATGCTGGCGGTCGGCGGTGCGACCGTTGCGCTCTTCTTCGCCCTCTCGGTCTACCTGCAGGAGGTGCTGCATCTGGACGCGCTCTCGGCCGGGCTCAGCCAGCTCCCGCTCGCGCTCGCCCTGATCGGCGTCGCAGGTGCGGTGCCGGCCGTCGTGGCCCGCGCCGGCCTGCGACCCACCCTGACGGGAGCCCTGGTCGTGCTCGCCGCCGGCGTCGTGTGGTTCGCCTTCGCCGGGGGCAGCGGATTCGTGCTCGGCTTCCTGCTTCCCAGTGTGGTCATCGGGCTGGGCCTCGGCGCCACCTTCGTGACCGCCACCCAGCTCGCGGTGCGCGGTGTCCCGGAGTCGGAGTCCGGGCTGGCGAGCGGCCTCGTCAACACGGCCCAGCAGATCGGCGGGGCGCTCGGGCTCGCGGTCCTCGGGGGGATCGCGGCAGCGCAGACGTCGGCGCTGGCCGCCGGGGGCGCGACCGCCGCGGCGGCCACCGCGGGCGGCTTCCTGCTGCTGTTCCTCGGCGTCGCGCTCCTCGCGGTGATCGGCGCCGCGGTCACCGTCCTGGTCCGCCGTCGCTGATCGAGCTCACTGGTTGACGCAACACGCCGTGCGGCCCTCCGCAGCGACGGCGTGTTGCGTCAACTGCGTGGGCGGGGCCGACTACCAGCTGACGGGGAGGGCCTTGCCTTCCTCGTAGCCGGCGGCCGACTGGATACCGACCAGCGCACGCTCGTGGAACTCCGCGAGCGTGCGCGCTCCGGCGTACGTGAACGAGCTGCGGACGCCGGTCGTGATCATGTCGAGGAGGTCCTCCACCGACGGCCGCAGCGGGTCGAGGTAGATGCGGGAGCTGGAGATGCCCTCGGCGAAGAGCTCCTTGCGAGCCAGCTCGTACGCGTCGAGCCGCTCGAAGCGTCCCTTGACCGCCTTCGTGGACGCCATGCCCCAGCTCTCCTTGTAGAGGCCGCCGTTCGCGTCCCGGTCCAGGGTGCCGGGCGCTTCGATCGTCCCGGCGAACCAGGAGCCGATCATCACGGAGGCGCCGCCGGCGGCGAGGGCGAGCGCGACATCGCGCGGGTACCGCACGCCCCCGTCGGCCCAGACGTGGGCGCCGAGCTCCCGGGCGGTGGCGCTGGTCTCCAGCACCGCCGAGAACTGGGGGCGACCGACGGCGGTCATCATGCGGGTGGTGCACATGGCGCCGGGGCCGACGCCGACCTTCAGGATGTCGGCGCCCGCCTCGACGAGGTCGCGCACGGCCTGCTCGGTCACCACGTTGCCCGCGACGATCGGCAGTCCGAGGTCGAGCGCCTTCACGGTGCGGATGGCGCGGATCATGCCGTCCTGGTCGCCGTGCGCCGTGTCGATCACGAGCACGTCGACGCCGGCCGCGGCGAGCGCCTTCGCCTTGCCCTCGACGTCCCCATTGATGCCGACGGCGGCCGCGACGCGCAGCCGGCCGTGCGCATCCAGTGCCGGCGTGTAGAGCGTGGAGCGCAGGGCGCTGCGGCGGGAGAGCGTTCCGACGACGCGACCGTGCTCGAGCACGGGCGCGAACTCCAGCCCTGCCGCGTCCATCACCCGGAAGGCCGCCTTGCCGTCGGTGAGGTCCTCCGCGTCGAGGGAGGTGAGCGCGCCGTGCAGGAGGTCGCCGATCCGCGCGTCGGGGAGGGCCGAGCCGAGCTGCACGGCGGCCAGGCAGCCGAGGTAGGCGCCGGACGCGTCGCTCACGACGATCCCGTGGCCCTCCACCGGCGGGATGCGGCGCAGCACGTCGGCGACGGACTCGTCCGGTCGCGCCTCGTACGGCGTGTCGAAGGCGACCGGCTGGGCCTTCACCCAGCGGATCGCGTCGTCGAGATCCTGCAGGCGCATGTCCTGCGGGAGCACGCCCAGACCGCCACGGCGCGCGAGGGTCGCGGCGAGGCGCTTGCCGGTCACCGAGTTCATGTTCGCCGACACGATCGGGATGGTCGCGCCGGTGCCGTCGTTGGGCGCGAGAGACACATCCAGGCGGCTGGTGACGTTCGAGCGCGATGGCACGAGGAACACGTCGGAGTAGGTGAGGTCGTGACGCGGCGACGTTGCATAGAACTGCATGGGAATAACGCTATCCCGCTCTCCTGAGCGGCCGCACCGCGCTGCCGATGGGATTAGGCTTGATGATCGGATGGAAGCGGGCGGTCCAATGCCGCTCGGTCATGAGAATCAACGGAGAGAGTGGGCGATCGGCTGTGTCGAGCCAATTGACCGGAGTGGGAACCGACGACGGCTCCACGGGCGAGTTCGGAGCCAACGAGTGGCTCGTCGACGAGCTGTACGAGCAGTTCGTGCAGGACAAGAACTCGGTCGACAAGTCGTGGTGGCCGATCCTCGAGAACTACCACCCGGCGGTGAAGGACGAGTCGACCCCCTCGCCGGATGAGACCCCCGCCCCGACGCCCGCCGAGCCCGTCGTGCCGACCCCGTCGGAACCCACGGCGCCCTCCCCCGCGGAGCCGACGGTCCCGACCCCGTCCGAGCCGACGACACCGGCTCCCCCGGCCGGTGGCGCGCCCGCCCCGCACCCGAACGAGCCGAAGCCGGTCACCACCCCCATCCCGGTGATCGGCCAGCAGCCGGTCGCACGCACCACCTCCGTCGCGCCGAAGCCGGCCCCCGTCCCGGCCGACGCGCCGGTGACCGCGCC
>JAEWJG010000104.1 GCA_023386675.1 Actinomycetes bacterium | reverse complement strand
GTCGAGGCGGATGCGGTGCTCGGCGCCGAGCGCGTCCGCGACGGCGACGTGGTGCTCGCGATGGCATCGTCCGGCCTGCACTCGAACGGCTACTCGCTGGTCCGCCACATCCTCGCCGCCCGCGGCATCAGCTTCACCGACCACTCGGCGGACTTCGGCGGCGTCGTCGGCGAGGCGCTCCTCGAACCGACGCGCCTCTACACGGCGCCGCTGCTGCGGGTGCTCCAGGATGCGTCCCTCGGCGGCACGATCCACTCGCTCAGCCACGTGACCGGCGGCGGCATCGCGGCGAACCTCGCCCGTGTCCTCCCGGTCGGATCGTGGGTCGAGGTCGACCGCTCGACCTGGTCGCCGACGCCGGTGTTCCGCATCCTGAGCGACCTGGCCGGCAGCACCCTCGAGTCGAGCGAGGGCACCTGGAACCTCGGCATCGGGATGTTCGCGGTCGTCGCCCCGGAGGCGGCGGACGCGGTGGCCGCGGCGATCACGGCCGACGGCATCCCGACCTGGCGAGCCGGCACGGTGTCCACCTCCGCGCGCGACCTCACCGGTTTCGAGCAGGGCGCGAAGGGCGTCGACGGGGGAGCGGTGCGCCTCGTCGGGACCTACGCGGACTGACTCCCGCGGCGCCGGCGCGTCACCCCTTTTGGTCGGAGCGGATCGGGCGCCTCGCCCGCTAGGGTGGCTCGTGTGAGCCGACCGCACGCCCGACTTCGCCTGGCGTGCGCGGTGACTCTTGCGGGGCTCGGAGCGCTGCTCGGCGCCGCACCGGCGCTGGCCGCACCGGCGGCACCGGCGACGCCCGCCGCTCCAGCCACTCCCTCGGCTCCCGCCGGCGCCGACGCGCTCACCCCGATCGTCGACTGCGTGCAGGATGCGCCCCTCGGCGCCGTCATGTCCCGGACGGTGGTGCTCGGCTACCGGTCGTCCGCTGCCACCCCGATCACGGCCGCCGCAGGCTCCGGCGCGAACGACCTCGCCGGCGGCACCACCGGCGGCATCGTCGACCGCGGCCAGCCCACCGCCTTCGACCCGGGCGAGCACCACGGCGTCTGGCTGCTGACCGTGGATGCCGCGACCGAGCCCGACCTGGCGTGGCGCCTCGGCACCACCTCCGCTCGCTTCGACGCGGCCCCGGCGTGCACCGCCGCGACAGCCGTCACCGTCAGTGCGCCCGCGCAGGTCGCTGCAGGGGGCACGGCCGACGTGTCGGCGACCGTCACGCGCCTGCTCCTCGGTGCCCCCGCCGGCGGCACCGTCGCGTTCGCGGTCGACGGCGCCCCCGCGGTCACCGTGGCGGTCTCGGGGACGGGCGTCGCCCGGGCTGGACTCGCCGTGGCGACGACCGGCTCGCACACGGTCACCGCCACCTACACGCCGGACACTGCATCCGGTCTTCTGGCGTCCACCGGGACCGGCGTGTTCGCCGCCACAGCCGCAGGCGCTCCGCTCGCCGTCACCGCCGACTCGGTCGTCGCCGGCAGTACGAGCGTGCTCGTCACGGTGACCCGTCCGTCCGCCGGAGGCCCCGCGACCGTCGACCTGATGACCGCGGACGGCACCGCGCAGTCCGGCACGGACTACACGGCGGTCGCCACCACCGTGTCCCTGGCGGACGGCCAGTCCAGCGCCACTCTCCGCATCGCGCTGCCGGCGCGCGCGGCCGGCTCGCCCGCCGCGGCCTTCTTCGTGCTGCTGCAGCGCGCATCCACTGCGGTCACGACGGCCTCGGCGGTCGTCCGCCTCCCCGCCGTTCCCACGGCGGCGGTGAACGCCGCGCCCGCCGACACGGGGAACGGCAGATCCGGCGCCGCGGCGATCTCGTCGGCGCTCCCGCCGGACGACCCCACAGCGACCACCGCCACTGCGACCGTGAACAGCGCTCAGAACCTGGCGATGCTCGTCGGCGGCATCCTGATCACCGCAGGGGGCATCGCCGGCGCGTTCGGTCTCGTCCGGGCGGCCGGCATCCGCACAGAGCGCGCGGGATGAGTCCGCGCGTCACGCGCGGCGAGAAGACGAACGCATCGCGCTCGGCAGGACAGGAGGCGCTATGCGCGCTTCGGGGTGGTACCCGTCTCTTCGTCCTCGTCCTCGTACTCGACCTCGTCGTCGGTCGCGTACTCGGCCCACTTGTCGTAGGGGTCGCTTTCGCCGTGGGAGTGGCCGGTCAGCTCGCGCTCCAGCGCGTCGTAGTTCACGTTCGGACTGAACGACTTCAACTCGCGAGCGATCTTGGTGTGCTTCGCTTTTTGACGGCCGCGCCCCATGCGTGACCCCCTTTTGGTCCCAGCCCGTGCGAGAGACTCGCCCGGGGATCCGATAGAAACAATGAAAACTAGGATGCAGTTTAGCATGCGGCCCCCGTGGCCCCCCGAGTTCGCGCACAGCGAGAAGTGATGGGATGAGCGCGTGAGCACGACCAGGACCGACACCCAGGTGGTGGTGATCGGCGCAGGCCAGGCGGGGCTCGCGGTCGCCTATTATCTGCGGCGTTTCGAGCTGACGCCCGGGGTCGATTTCATCATCTACGACCGCGGTCCGATCACCGGCGGGGCCTGGCAGCACCGATGGGATGCGCTCAAGCTGGGCAGCGCCCACCACGTCCACGATCTGCCCGGGATGGCCGAGCTCGGCCTGAGTTTCGAGACGGCCGACCGGACGCTCCCGGCACGCGACATCGTCGCCGGGTACTACCGCCGCTACGAGGAGCACTTCGGGCTGGACGTGCAGCGTCCGGTCACCGTGACGTGCGTCTTCGATCGCGGCGCGGACCTCATCGTGCAGCACACCGCCGGCGAGACCGCGACGCGCGTCGTGGTCAACGCGACCGGCACCTGGGGCGCTCCCTTCGTGCCGTACTACCCGGGCGTCAACGACTTCCGCGGCCGGCAGGTGCACACGTCGTCGTACCTCTCGGCGGAGGAGTTCGCCGGGCAGTCGGTCGTGGTCGTCGGGGGAGGGACGAGCGCGATCGGCTTCCTCCTCGAGCTCGAGGGCATCGCCGCGTCGCTGACGTGGGCGACCCGGCGGCCGGTCGATTTCCGCGACGAGTCGGAGCTCACCATCGAGGGCGGCGTTGCCGCCGTGGCGATGCAGGATGCCGCCGCCCGCAACGGACAGGCCCTCCCGTCCATCGTCAGCGGCACCGGCGTCCCCCGCACGCGGAGGATCGCCGCAGGCATCGACCGCGGTGTGCTGGTCGAGCGCGGGATGTTCTCCCGCATCGAGGCGGACGGCGTCCGCTGGCCAGACGGATCGTTCACCCAGGCCGACGCGCTCATCTGGGCGACCGGCTTCCGTCCGGAGCTCCGCCACCTGGCACCGCTGCGCCTGCGCGAGAAGACCGGCGGCCTCACCGTCGCGTCGGGAGCGTCGTGGCAGGACTCACGCATATTCCTTGCCGGGTATGGACCGCAGGCGTCCACCATCGGCGCCAACCGGGCCGGCCGGATCATCGCCCGCCAGATCATGGCGCAGCTCTAGCGCACATCCCCAGCGCCGAGCAACTCGCGGGCAGTGAGGCCGGGTGGAGGTCAGGTGGTGATGTCGCGGGCGTGGCCCGCGAAGCGGAGGCCGCGAACCCGGATGCTTCCGGCCGCCGGATCGGGGTCGACGTCGAACGCGCCGGCCGGTGCATCCGCCCGCAGCCCGAGGCGCGCGCTCAGCACGGCCACAGCCGCCGCAGCCGACCAGGCCTGCGGCCGGCAGGCCGCCGGGTACGGGATGGGCGCGGCGGTCTCGCTCGCGGGGTCGCCCGAGTGCAGCTCCGGCATCCGGTAGGCGAAGCCGTCCGCCGCCGCGAGGAGTCCGTCGGCGAGCTGCCCCGCCTCGGCGCGGAACCCGTCGCGCGCCAGCCCACTCACGGCGATCGCGGTGTCGTGCGCCCACACGCTGCCGCCGTGATAGCTGAGCGGCCAGTACCCGGCCGAGTCGGTCGACATGGTCCGCAGACCGTAGCCCGAGCACAGCTCCGGCGACACGAGACGCCGGGCGACCAGCGCAGCCTGCGCCGGATCGAGGATGCCCGTCCCGAGCAGGTGCCCGATGTTGCTGGTGACCGTGTCCACACGGCGCTTGGACGCATCCAGCGCGACCGCGGGGTAGGCCCCCGCCGGGTCGTCGATCCAGAAGGCGGATGCGAAGCGCGCCTTCAGGTCGGCGGCCCACCGACGCCACTCGGAACCGCCGTCCCGCCCGAAGGCGTCGAGCAGCTCCGCACCGCCCATCGCCGCCTCGTACGCGTACCCCTGCACCTCGCAGAGCGCGATCGGGCCCTCGGCGAGCGTGCCGTCGCGCCACTGGATGGAGTCGCCGGAGTCCTTCCAGCCCTGGTTGGCGAGGCCGTGGCCGGTGGTGTCGACGTACTCCAAGAAGCCGTCGCCGTCGCTGTCTCCGGAGTCGCGCATCCACGCCAGGGCCGCCTCGAGGTGGGGGAGCAGCGCCTCCACCTCGTCCCGGGGCATGCCCCACTTCCACGCGTCGTGCAGCAGGCACACCCAGAGCGCGGTCGCGTCGACCGTCCCGTAATAGAGAGGAGGCAGCACGACGCCTTCACCCGGGATGGTCAGCGCCGCGGGCCGCAGCTCGTGCATGATCTTGCCCGGCTGCTCGGCTGTCGCGTCCACGTTCTCCGTGCCCTGGTAGTGCGCGAGGACCCGGAGAGTGGAGGCGGCGAGCTCGTGCCCGAGCGGGAGCAGCATCCGTGCCGCCCAGATCGAGTCGCGGCCGAACAGGGTGAAGAACCAGGGTGCTCCGGCGGCCAGGAAGACGTCGTCCGGGCGTTCGACCGTGGACATCCGCAAGGCCTGAAGGTCGGCCAGCGCGCGGTGCAGCCAGGACGCCAGCCGCGAGTCGCCGGTCTCGGCGGCGAATGCGGCCCACTGCGCCGATGGCGCGGCACCGCCGACGACCGCGGTCGGGTCGTCCACCTCGGTGTTCCAGCGGACGGCCACCTCTCCGTGCGCCGGCAGCTCGACCTCCCAGCGCAGCATGATCGCTTCGCCGTCGACCGTCACGCTCGCGTCCGGGGCGGCGAGACGCGCCGACACCGGTCCGCTTCGCAGCACTGCGCCCGAGTCGCCGTCGGGGGAGACGGACACGGGGTGCTCGCTCCCGCTCAGCCCCGCCTTGATCTGCTGCATGGGCGAGAAGTCCGCCCGCAGCGACACCTCGACGACCGTGCGGAGGGACGTTGCGAGGGCGTTGCGCAGCACGATCCGCTCCTCCAGCACCCCGGAGCGGACCGTGCGGGTGCGGTCGACGCGAACGCGCGGGTCGGCGGTCGCGTCGTCGATCCCGCGGGCGAGCGCGGTGAACACGCTGGTCGCCGCGGACGGACCGGCCGTCGCGATGTGCTCCGGCTCGGCACCGCCGACGGTCAGCAGGATGCAGTCGAGCACCCGGAGATCGGAGTGGTAGAAGCCGTGGATGCCGTGCCCGTCGATCCGCCCGTCGGGGGCCGACCACGCCTGAGACGGTGCGGTGAGCACCACGACGCTGTCGTGGAGGAGCGGCTGCAGGGGCTGGGTCATCGTGGGGGTCGTGCCTTCGTGTTCGGTGACGGTGGATCGGGATGCCGGAGGGGCCTCGGTCGTGGGATGCGGTGCGGTCATGCGGCGGCCTCCTTCTGGTCGAGGACCCGGGGTGCGATGCGGGTCTCGTTCACGCCGTCCCGGTCCCGCTCGACGCGCCAGACGGAGACGCCCGGCCGCTCGGCCACCACATCCACGAGCTCGCGCCCGCGGTAGACGAGGCCGGTCCCCTCGTCGAGCGCGTAGCCGTCGGGCAGCACACCGTCGGCGACGGCCCGCTGATGCATCGGCCGCCGGCTCGGGTCGGAGTCGTAGTGCACCGCGAGCGAGCCGGGCACCAGCCCGAGCCCGTCGGCCACCGGCGCGATCGCCGGCCCGAACGACGCGGTCGTGCCGCCCTGGTGCCAGCACAGGGCCCCGGCCGAACCGCCCGCGAGCACGACGCCGCGCCTCCACGCTTCGGCGAGCAGCCGATCCAGCCCGTGCGCGCGCCACACGGCGAGCAGGTTGACGAGGCTCCCGCCGCTGACCCAGATCACGTCCTGGCTCAGCAGATGCGCCCGCAGGTCCGGGATGTTCGGGTGCGGGAACAGCCGCACGTGCGTCGCGTCCACTCCCGCCGCGCGCGCCGCCTCCAGCTCGCCGCCCTCGACGTGCCGCTGGTCGCCGCCGGCGGTGTTGACGTGCGTCACCCGCGGAGCGCGTCCACGCACCTCCGCCAGCGCGATCGCGTGATGGAGCAGCGGCCCGTAGACCGAGTCCGTCCACTCCCCGGCGTTCAGGCCGCCGCAGGTCGCGAGGATGGTCGGCTCGCTCGCCGTCATTCCTTCACCGCCCCCTCGCTCGAATTCATGATGCGCCGCTGGAACACGAAGAACAGGACCGCCACCGGGATAGTCATGATCGCCGCGGCGGCGAGCTTCAGCGGGTACTGGCTCCCCTGGCTGAGCTGGCCGCTCGCGAGTCCCGCGACGCCCTTGGTCAGTGTGGTCAGCGCCGGGCTCTGCGTCGAGACGATGAAGTGCGCGAGCTCGTTCCACGACCCCTGGAACGACAGGATGATGATGGTGATGAGCGCCGGCCGCGCCATCGGCAGGACGATCGACCAGAACACGCGGAAGGTGCCCGCTCCGTCGATCCGCGCCTGCTCCTCGACGCTCGCCGGGATGGACTCGAAGAAGTTCTTCATGATGAAGACGCCGGCGGCATCCGTCAGCAGCGGCAGGATCATGCCGGTGTACGAGTCGTACATGCCCAGCTGGTTGATGACCAGGAACTTCGGGATCAGCAGCACGACCATCGGGACCGACATCACGGCGACCAGCGCGGCGAACACGACCGTCCGCCCACGGAAGTGCAGGCGCGCCAGGGCGTAGCCGGCGAGCGAGTCGAAGAACACGCGTCCCGCGGTCACGAACACGGTCACCAGAGCGGTGTTACCGAACCACACCGGGAAGTCGGAGTTGACGAACAGCTTGGTATACGCCGCCGCGGTGAACGTCTGCGGGATGAGCGAGACCGGGTTGGCCGACGCCTCCGCGTCCGTCTTGAACGAGGTGGCGAGCTGGATGAGGAACGGCATGATGTAGATCACGGCCAGCACGATCAGGATCGCGTAGGTGATCGAGGTCGCGACGATCGTGGCCGTCGACCTCCGCCGGCGGGCCGTCGGCCGAGGGGCGGACGGCGGCGGCGACACCGAGACCGCGTCCTGCACAGTGGTCGAGCTCATCGGAGCGCTCCCTTCCGGTCGTTCGCGTCGGACCCGTCCGCGCCGGTGGCCGGCACGCTGCTCGGCGCCCCGCTCGCCGCGGTGCCCGCGGCCAGCGCCGGCTGGTACAGCCGCATCCGCCGCTTCGACACCTTCCGCTCCCGCAGCACCCAGCGCTGGAACAGCGTGAACAGCACGATGATGACGAACAGGATAAATGCGATCGCCGCGCCCTGACCCCACGACTGGTTCACGAACGAGGTCTGATAGGAGAGGTACGCCGGCGTCAGCGTCGTCTTGCCCGGCGCGCCGCGCGTGCCGGTGTAGATCTGGTCGAACACCTGCCAGCAGCCGATGAGGCCGAGCGTCAGCACGGTGAACAGCGTGGGCCGGAGCTGGGGGAGCGTGATCCGCCAGAAGCGCTGCCAGGCGTTGGCCCCATCCATCTCGGCGGCCTCGGTGATGTCGCCGCCGAGGTTCTGCAGCGCCGCGAGGAACAGCAGCATGAAGGTGCCGCTCGTGGTGAACACGGCCATGATGATGTACGCCGACATGGCGACAGACGGTCCGCCCAGCCAGTCCCACCACGAGACGCCGAGCGCCGTGTTCTGGGTCAGCGCCGCCGGTCCCTGCGTGATGCCGAAGGCGGCGAGGAGGTCGTGGATGATGCCGCTCGGGTCGTTGAACCAGTTCGGTCCGTGGATGCCGAACCACGACAGCACCTTGTTGACGGCGCCGCTGGTGCTGAACAGGAACAGCCACAGCACCGTGATCGCCACCGAGCTGGTGACCGAGGGGAAGTAGAAGGCGGTGCGGAAGAACCCGCGGCCGCGCAGGATGCGGCGGCTGACGAGCACCGCGAGAAACAGCGAGAGGGCCGTCTGCAGCGGCACCACGAGCACGACGTACCAGGCGTTGTTGCGCAGCGCGGTGCCGAAGTCCTGGGTGGCCAGACCACCGCCGGTCAGCAGGGTGCGGTAGTTGTCCGCGCCGACGAAGCTCACCGACGAGGACAACGGGCTGCCCCGACCGGTCGAGTCCGAGA